>NZ_BAAHCA010000005.1:0-40029 GCF_054776295.1 Streptomyces sparsus | reverse complement strand
GCCGCACCTCGGCCTTCAGCGCGGCGGCCTCCACGCAGGCGGCCGGTTCCAGCAGGGCCGCCGCCGTCAGGTCGGCGTCGTCGGGCAGCGGGTGGAGCAGCCGGGCCGGAAGCGTCAGCGTGGTCGCCATGGCTCCGGGCTCGGTGAACCCGGTCTCCGCGTATCCGGCGGTGCACAGGGTGGTGTCGCCGGCGTGGCAGCGTGCGCAGACCTGGCAGTTGCGGAAGCCCTCGCCGACCGTCCTGCGGCCGACCAGCGTCCCGGGCACGCCGTCACCGACCGCGACCACCGTGCCCGACCACTCGTGGCCCGGGGTGACGGGGTAACGGACGTACCCGTCGGGGCGGTTGCCCTGCCACACCTCGCGGTCGCTGCCGCAGACGCCCACCGCGTGCACCCGCACCTGCGCCTCGCCGGGACCGGGCGGACGCGGCGTGTGGGTGACCAGCCGCAGGGAGCCGGGCGCGTCGAGCACCACGGCGTGCCCGCTCGGCGTCATGCCCTGCCTCCGGTGGGGTCCCGCTTCTCCCAGCCCTCTGCCCACAGGTCGAACCGGGCCTGGCGCTGCGGGAACTCGGCCGCCGCGTCGGTGTCCAGCTCGACGCCGAGACCGGGGGCGTGCGAGATCTCGAAGCAGCCGGTCTCCGGGTCCACCTGCGGGGCACCCTTCACGACCTTCTTGATCTCCGCGTCGGCGAAGTCGTTGAAGTGCTCCAGGATCTTGAAGTTGGGCGTGGTGAAGCCGACCTGCAGGGAGGCCGCGGTGAGCACCGGGCCGCCCACGTTGTGCGGGGCGACGAGCACGTAGTGCGTCTCGGCCGTGGCGGCGAGCTTGCGGGTCTCCGCGATGCCGCCGATGTGGCCCACGTCGGGCTGGATGATGTCGGCGGCCTGGCTCTCGAAGAGTTCGCGGAACTCGATCCGGTCGTGGATGCGTTCGCCGGTGGCGACCGGCATGTCGACCTTCTCGGCGACCTTCTTCAGCGCCTTCAGGTTCTCCGGCGGGACGGGCTCCTCCAGCCAGGCCGGGTGGAAGGGCGCCATGTCCTTGGCGAGCCGCACGGCGGTGGCGGGGGCGAACCGGCCGTGCATCTCCAGCATCAGTTCGGTCTCGGGGCCGATGGCGTCGCGTACGGCTTCGATCAGCGAGACGGCGTAGCGGGTCTGCTCGTGATCGAGTTCGAGCTGGCCGGTGCCGAACGGGTCGATCTTGAGCGCCCGGTAGCCTCGCGCGACGACCTCGCGGGCCGCCTTGTGGTAGGCCTCCGGGGTGCGCTCGGTGGTGTACCAGCCGTTGGCGTACGCCTTGACGCGGTCCGTGACCTTGCCGCCGAGCAACTGCCACACGGGCACGCCGAGGGCCTTGCCCTTGATGTCCCAGCAGGCCGTCTCGATGACGGCGATACCGGACATGACGATCTCCCCGGCCCGCCCGTAGTCGCCGTACTTCATCCGGCGGACCAGGTCCTCGGTGGCGAACGGGTCCGAGCCGACGATGTGGTTGGCGGACGCCTCCTTCAGGTAACCGACGAGGGCGTCGGTGTGGCCGAGCATCCGGGTCTCGCCGACGCCGGTGATCCCTTCGTCGGTGTGGACCTGGACATAGGTCAGGTTCCGCCACGGCGTGCCGACCACATGCGTGCTGATTCCGGTGATGCGCACGACACCCACTCCCAGTTTGTTCGGTATATCGACCCGCGTTCGAAATGCTGTCGTGACAGTAGAGACGCCGACAGGAACGTGTCAATGGGCAGTGCCGTCCCGGTCGGCCGTCGGAAGCGGCGCCTCCCGTACGAGCGCGGGGAACCGCGGACCCGCTCCTGGCCGTCGTAGCGACCACCGGCATAGTTGTCATGCACCTCCCTCGGGTGAGGTGCGTGGCAGGCCCACACGCAAGGTGATCCACTCAGGGGGAGTTCTTCCATGCCATCGAAGCCCATACCGGGCGGGCGCCGCCCGGCGCTGGCCGCGGCCGCGGTGATCGCGGCGCTCGCGGTGACCGCCACCGCCTGTGGTCCCGGCGAGGACGACGCGAAGCCGGGCGCCTCCGCGACCGCCGAGGCGGGCAAGCAGGACCTGACGCTTCCGGAGAACGTCCCCACCTCCCTGGAGGACCTCAAGAAGTGGAAGGAAGGCGAGTGGGACAACTGGAACCCCGAGGGCTGGCTCGGTGAGGCGAAGGACTTCGTCAACCCGGTCATCGAGGACCTGTGGGACCCGGACCGCATGGGCGACGCGGAGGAGCCGAACCGCGAGATCGACGAGGGCGAACTCGACGAGGACACCGGCGGCGACACCGGCGAGGACGAGGGCGTGACGGACCCGGCGCCGGCGAAGGTGGACGCCGTCCCCGTCCAGCAGCCGTACACCCGCAGCGCCGCCGCGCACGGCAAGGTGTTCATGGACACCCCGCGCGGCCAGATGGTCTGCTCGGCGACCGTCGTCCAGGACCCGGGCAACCCGGGCGCCTCCAACCTGGTGGCCACCGCCGGCCACTGCGTGCACGGCGGCAAGGGCAAGGGCTGGTTCCGCAACGTCGTCTTCGTGCCGGGCTACAACCACAAGGGCCTGCCCGCCGCGCAGTTGGAGACGGCACCCGAGTCCGACGTACTGCCGCACGGCGTGTGGTGGGCGGACAAGGCCGGCACCACCGACCACTGGCGCAGCACCGGCGAGGAGCGCGGCGGCAAGGGCGCCCAGCAGGACTTCGCCGTACTGAAGGTGCGCCCCGAAGGTGGCGGCGGCAGGTCGCTGGAGCAGACCGTCGGCACCGCCGTGAAGATCAACTTCAGCACTCCGGCGGTCGGCTCCATGAACGACCTGACCGCTCGTGGCTACCCGGCCGCCGAGCCGTTCGACGGCAGCCGCATGTTCGGCTGCACCGACAACCCCGGACGGCTCACCCTCGACGCGAACCAGCCGACCATGTACCGGATCGGCTGCACCATGACGGGCGGCTCGTCCGGCGGCGGCTGGCTGGCCCGGAACGCCGGCGGCGAGGAGGAGCTCTTCTCCGTCACGTCCATCGGTCCCCTCACCTCGGACTGGCTGGCCGGTCCGCGACTGGGTGCGGACGCCAGGGCTGTCTTCGACGGCATCAGCAAGTAGCGTCGAACCAGTGGGCCGGGTGTCGTCACCGGCACCCGGCCCACCGGTCGTGCCGTCGCGTGACGGCCGGGTACCCGCCCCACGTCCGCTCGTCCCTCCCGGGAGTCCCCACCGATGCTCTCCCCTCGCATCCGCCGAGTGCTCGCCGCCGGAACCGCCGGCGTGCTCCTGACCCTGGCCTCCGCGTGCACCCCGGCAGGCAGCGAAGCGGACGCCCCGGCGCCACCGCGAGCGGGGTCGAGCACCGATCTCGACGGTGTTCTGCCGAGCGACCTGCCCGAGTCCCTGAAGGACCTCGAGAAGTGGAAGGACGGCGGCTGGGAACGCTGGGACAAGGAGACCTGGCTGCGCGAGGCGGCCGACTTCGTCAACCCGCACGTGAAGGACCTGTGGAACCCGGACCGGATGCGGGAGGCCGAGGAGAGCCGCCCCGAGGTCACCGACGAGGACCTGGCCGCGGCGTCCACCCGCAGCGACCCCGAGCCGCAGGCCGTGCGGGCCGAGCGGGTACGCACCCCCTACCACCGCAACGCGGCGCCGGTCGGCAAGGTCTTCTTCGACACTCCCCGCGGGCCGATGGTGTGCTCCGGCACGGTCGTGCAGGACCCCCGCAACCCCGGCAGGTCCGACCTGGTCGCCACAGCCGGACACTGCGTGCACGGCGGGCGCAGCGAGGGCTGGTTCCGGAACATCATGTTCGTGCCCTCGTACAACGACGAGGGCCGCCCCGCCGACCGGATGAGCGACGCTCCGCCGTCCGAGATCGCCCCCTACGGCATCTACTGGGCGCAGTGGGCGCAGACCACCTCGTACTGGATCGAGCGCGGTGACCCCGCGAACGGGGCCGAGGGCGCGGCACAGGACTTCGCCGTGCTGCGCGTCCAGGCGGAGGACGGCGACGGTCAGAGCCTGGAGGAGACCGTCGGCAACGCACTGAAGATCAACTTCGAGGGCCCGGACGCGGACCGGCTGGAGGCGCTCAGTTCCTACGGCTACCCGGCCGCGCCGCCCTTCGACGGCGCGCTGATGCACACCTGCACCGACCGTCCCGGCCGCCTCGTCGTCGACCCGTCGCAGCCAGCCATGTACCGCATCGGCTGCACCATGACCGGCGGCACGTCCGGCGGCGGCATGTACATCGCCGGCGCCCGGGGCAAGGCGGAACTCGTCTCCGTCAACGCCATCGGTCCGCAGCCCGCCACCTGGCTCGCCGGACCGTATCTCGGTGACGACGCCGAAGCCGTCTTCGACACCGTGAGCAAGCAGCACGCCGGCCGCGGCTGACCCGGCCCCGCCCCGCACGTGTGAGGCGGGGGGGTCCCGCAGGGCCGGGCCGGCGCAGGGCCTCAGCGACCCGGCGAACGGCTCAGCGGGCCTGGGCCATCGGGCTGCGCTCGGTACGGCTGCCGGGAACCGGGGCGGAGGCGTCGTCGCCGAGTTCCACGATGCGGTTGTCCCCGTCGACGTGCACCACGGACGGCCGGAAACTGCGCGCCTCGGCGTCCGGCAGCTGGGCGTAGCTGATGAGGATGACCAGGTCACCGGGGTGCACCAGGTGCGCGGCGGCACCGTTGATGCCGATCACGCCCGTGCCCCGACGCCCCTCGATCACGTACGTCTCCAGCCGGGCGCCGTTGGTCACGTCCACGATGTGCACCAGCTCACCGGGCAGCAGATCGGCCGCGTCCATCAGGTCGGCGTCGATCGTCACCGACCCGACGTAGTCCAGGTCGGCCTCGGTGACCGTGGCCCGGTGGATCTTGGACTTGAACATGGTGCGCATCATGTCGAACTCCCGGAAGGTCGGCTCCCTGCCTGCCTCTGCAGGTCAAGGGCGGTCTTGGCAGCGTACAACGATTCGCGTGTCCGGTCAGCTGCCACCATGTGTTCCAAGGCTCACGCTGACGCGTTGCCGGCATCCTGATACGCCCTCAGGCAATGCCGGACTGCCCCGGAGCTCCAATCCGATCATCGGCGCGTGGCGGGGGTGCGAGTGCGGCCTCGGCAACCGCTTCGAGGCGCTCACCGGTACGCATCGTGTCGCCCGCCCCGCCCGGCGTGGTGCCGAAGAGGAACGGGCGGAGCGCGTCGTCGCCGCCCACCTCGCCTCCCCGGCCGACAAGTGGTAGCCCGCTCCTTAACGACCCCCGGTACACCCGGGTCGCGCCGAACGAGACGGAGCAGGCGTTCGCGCTGTGATGCGCGTGCCTGGAGGAGCTGAGGCGGTGTCCCGGCGGCAGTCGCTCGTCACGGCGAGGGCTCGCCGGCCGTCGTCCCGGCAGTCTCGTCGTGCCGCAACTCGGGCTGATCCGGACGCCCCCGGAAGGCGGCGCCCTTGTCGGTTCGCGATTCGACGCGCTCCACGATGCGGTCGATGACCCGCCGGGGGTCCTTCCATTTCAGCGCCAACCGGTCGTGGTCCATCCCGTGTTCGGAGACAATGTCCCGCAGTTGTTCGAGGTCGAGTCCGCCCAGGCGCGAGCGGAGTCCCGCCTCGCCGTCCTCGGTGAACACCGCGAACGGGTCGATCACTCCCGCGGCTCGCCTGCCGCGCCTGGGGCGTTCGGCCGGCCGGGACTCGGCCTGCGGATCGGGAGGTGTCAGTGCCTTGCCAAGAGCCCGGGCGAAGCGTGTCGTGCGCGCGGCTTCGGACGCCACCACGGCGAGGACACGCGCGAGCGTTGCTGCGAGTTCCGGGTCGGACGCGCCGAGCTTGGTCAGGGCTTCTCCGGCTTCCCCCAGCTGGGCGTTCAGGGGACCGCTGCCTTCGGGCCGCTTGCCGCTCCGCTCGGTCACGCCTTCTCCTCGACCACTTCGATGAACTCCTCCGTCATGGCACGGAAAGCGTCGAATCCGCCTTGGTACCCGTACTTCTGCCGCAGAGTACCGCGACCGACGAACTCGGCCGAACCGGCGATGTCGTTCTTCTCGGGGATGAAGGTCGGCAGCACGGCGGGGAGCTTCTTGTCGCCCTGAAGCCCCCTCACGGTGTTCCTGTGGACCGTCGAGTTCGCCTTGTACTTCGTGATGACGATCCCGATCTCGTTGATGGTCTCCCCCAGGCTGTCCGCGAAGGCCCGCACCCGCCGCTGGATTTGAGGGATGCCGTAGGTGGACAGGACGTCGGGAATGGTCGGAATGATGTACCCCTCCGAGATCCGCAGACCGTTGAGCGTGACGATGCCGAGATTGGGCGGGCAGTCGACGAGGACGTAGTCGTAGTCGTCGACGATCTTCCGGATCGCCTTGCGCAGCAGATCGGTGGGGTTGTTGGAGTAGAAACGGCCACTCGGCATGGACGCCAGGCGGTCCTGGACATCGATGAGGTCCAGGGACGACGGCAGGAGGTCCACGTGCGTCACCGCGTCCACCGAGGAGACGTTGCGCTGGAGCGTCTTCTCCAGGGAGAACCCCGTCGGCTCACCTTCGGGCCGGAGGGCGTCCTTGAACAGGGTCGCCAGGGTGTGCCCCTCGTCGTTGAGTTCTTCCCACCTCTTCTCCCCGATCAGCACCGTGGTCAGGTTGGTCTGCGGGTCGAGGTCGACCACCAGGACCCGCTTGCCGAACTCCGCGGAGAGGAACTCCGCGAGTCCGGCCGTGGTGGTGGTCTTCCCGACGCCGCCCTTCAGATTGATGGTCGAGATGACATGAGCCTTGGGAGCCACGTGCTTCTTCCTCCGTTTGAGGTAGCGCCGAATCTGACTCGCCCGGAAGACCGGACCACTTCGCAGATCCGCGACGGGAGCGGGGAAGTTTCCGTCACGGGCGCGCCAGTTGGCTACGGTCGTCCGGCCGGCCCCCGCCATCTCCGCCACTTCGAACAGCCCGACGAGTTCGTCCTCCGCCTCGGGCGTGCCTTCCATGACGCCTCCCCGTGAACGGCCTTCACGTTCTGCCCGTCAAGCGTGAAGGGTGTTCACAGACATCGTCAATGCCAACGCCGTCTCTCAGGTGCAGAGTTGCACTCCCACGCCCCCTCGAGCGCGGGTTTGCGCCGTCTCTGGCGCCCAGGTGGCGCGGTTCGCAGCGCTACGTGGTCGCGGGCATGGCAACGAGGAGCGGGCCGCGCCCGAACTTGGCGGCGGCGTCGCAAGACGTCGACGTGAGCACGGACACGGATCTGGCATTTGGTGGTAGCCGGGTCGGTACCCGCGCGCCAACGCGTCGAGGGCACCGTCAGCAAGAAGGTGCGAGTCGATGACCTCTCACCCGTCCCGCGCCCCCAGCCCGGCCAGGCGTGCCCCGCCGTCCACCCCGCGCGGGGTGGATCACGTATCCCTGGGGGTCGACGTACCGGCCCAGCAGCGCCCGCACCACGTCGCCGCGGGAGAAGACGGTACCGGTTGCGGATTTTCCCGGCCCCGTGCAACCTTTTCCGCATTCGGGGTGTCACTGTCTGCATGCATCGCCGCGCCCAGGACTGGCAACCCCAGCACCGCCAGTTCTTCACGAAGCCGCTCGCTCGACCTCATCGGACCCCAGTTCGCCCACCCGCTCCACGACCAGGGATGTCGACACGGCACCATCGACCACCCCGCCCTCTCCGACGGCTCGCCGCTACACCTCGGTCACTCCCACCGATGACACTCCGAGGCGTGATGCGTTGACATCGTCAACATACGAAAGAGCGATCACGATCGACTAATCCGTGTACAGTAAAGGACGCCGCACCTCAGCTCTGCCACGATGAGCGACGCGGCAACGCCCGCAGGGGCACGTTCCGTTTCCTTACCCTCGCGCACAGTGGCGGGAACGAGACGGCAGAGGACGAGGGGAGCGGCAGTGAGTCAGGAACTGCTGGACGGCAGGTTCCGCATCGGGCACGTCATCGGCAGGGGCAACATGGGTGAGGTTCACCGGGCCGAGGATCTGCGGGCAGCCGAGGGAAGTTCCGAACGCACGGTCGCCGTCAAGACCATCCTGCGCCGCCGCACGGGCACCCGATTCGACACGAGCGCCGACCCCAAGGCGGCCGAACGCTTCGCCCGCGAGGTGCGCATCATGCGCCGCCTCGACGACGCAAACCTCACACGGATCGTCGCCGACGGGGTCGCCGAGGACCAGGACGGTCTGCCCTACCTCGCGATGGAGTTCCTGGACGGCGAGACGCTGCGCGACGTCGTCTCCGAGGAACGGCAGCTCCCCGTCACCTGGACCGCCGCCGTCGGCGCCCAGATCGCGTCCGGCCTCGCCGCCGCGCACGCCGCCGACGCCGTCCACCGCGACCCCAAGCCCGCCAGCTACACCTCCACGCTCACCCCGCCACCCGGCCACGGCCCCCGGCACGAAGGAGCAGGGGAGTGACAAGTCCGCCGTCGGCCGGCGGGGCGGGGCAGCCGGTTTCAGGGCCACGGGCCGAGGCGGTCGCACGGGAGCGGGAGCGGCTGAGGGCGCTCAGGGAACGCCGCGACGCCCAGAGTGCGGACTCGGGTGTCGACGGGTTCACCGTACGCAGGTGGCGGAAAGTAGGGGTATTCGGAGGCCAGGCAGTCCTGCAGGCCCACGCTCTACTCCAACAACTCGCGTCCCTCGCACAGGACGCGACGCACGATGCCCTGGCCGACGCCCTCCGCAACGAACCGGACGACCGGCTGCTACCTGCTGTGCGGTCCGTCCTCGAACGAGCCGACCCAGCAACGGTTGCCTCGGCACTTACGGCGGTCTACGGGGGCGGCTTCCTATGGCTGACCGAGGTCGGGCAGCAACGACTCACCGCCTTGACGGCAGGCGGCGACACGATCGCCGCCTCCGGGAGCGAAGACCTTTCCGGAGCCTTCGCCCTCCTCTCGGCGCTCGCGACGGATGGTACGGCCGCTTTCCCGCCTCGGATGCTGCCGCGTGTGCTTCCCTGGATACCGCTGAGCGTCCTCGACGACCTCATCGACGCCGGAGCGGTCGGCCCCGAGCATCAGCCCTGGCAGTACCGGGGCGACGAGCGGGAGCACTCATACGTCAAAGCGCGGCTGGTTCCCGATCAAGTAACCGCTGAGCAGGCGACTGCGCTGGAATGGTCGGCCCGGCAGCGGCGGAACGCATTTCTCGCCGGAGGCGAGCCGCTGCCCCCGGTCGGCGACGTCTACGACCTCTTGGAGCGAGTTGCCGACGGTGACGCTTCGGTGGTGAAGGAGCTCGAGAGGAAGTTGCCCCGCCATCTGGTACTCCGGCTGCGCCGGCTTCTGGACGGGGTCGATGTCGGCAACTGGGACCGGGACATATGGGAGGACAGGGGGTTGTGGCGGCTCATCTTCTCTCTGTGGGAACCCAAGGCAGCCGTGAACCCGTCGCGGTCGCCCATGCACGCCCTCATGGCCCTGCGCCAGGCCTACGACCTGCTGTGCCTGAACGACCACGCCCGTGCGTCGTCCCAGATAGACAAGCTGATGTCGTTCGAGACCGCTGACCCGGCCTACCGGGCCGAGGTTCTCAACTTCCATGCCTACACGCTGCTACTCCGGGAGGAACTGGACGCGGCGGTCGTCGCCCTGAAGGGGATCGGTGGATCGCACGAGCTGGCCGTGTCCAACCTCCGTATCGTCGAGCAGCGTCGCATGGTGCCCCGTAACGACAGACCGGCAGCGTCCAACCCCTATCTGGATCTCGGGCTGCCGCACGGCGCGCCGAGCTGGGAGACCCGGTATCGGGACCTCCGTCGGGAGCATGTGCACGATGTGGACGTGAGCGCGCGACTCAACAGCGCGATGAAACGCATCAGAGACGCCGAACGCGACGAGAACTCGTCCGGCTTCTTCGTGCTACCGCTCGACGCGGACGTGTTCGAGCTTCCGGACGAGGTGCCAGTCACGCTGGTCCCGCCCCTGGCTCGGCTGACCAGGCGAACGACTCCTCGCTCTCCCGAAGGCCTCGGGCTCGTGCGACAGCGGGCGGTGGCGGATCTGCTGCCCCACCTGCTCAACACCCCCCGGCGCCCCGATCGCAACTCAAGGATGCACACACAGTGACTAAGGTGCCCCGCAGCCAGCGGAAGACCACAGCGGCCCCGAAGCGGGTTGTCTCCAAGGGAAACAACGGCCTCAAACGTCGTCGGGAGAAGCGACAGGCGGCAGCAGATGTCCCCAAGGGCTCCCCGCGCACCTACCGCCCCGAGGAACTACTCAGCCCTCACATGCTGCTCTCCCGTTTCACCGAGCAGGCGACCGACCTCCTGACCGCTGTCTCGGAGGAGGGACGCCCCACGCAAGCCGCCGTGACTGCTGCCTTACGCAACGCCGTTCTGGAGGCGTTCCGCTCTCGGGAGGAGTACGTGGCCCGGATGGTCGAGGTCGATCTGCTCGCCGGCGCGCCCAACCAGAGTGCCAGTTCGCTTCGGAAGGGCATCCGTACCGCCTTGCTGGACCAGGGAGTGCGGTGCGTGGACCAGCCTGACGGCGAACGTGAGCTCTTCGTGGTGGTGGAAGGCGACGGGGAGGTGTTCGAGGTGCTGCGCCCGGCCTACGTGGACCAGGCCACCGGCAAACTGGTGCTCTCTGGGCAACTGCGCCGCATGCCCGGGCCCGGCCGAGGCAACCACACTGCCGGGGACGGCGAGGCGACGAACGGGGAGAGCGTGTGACCGCCACCGGGATCGATTTCGGCACCACCAACTCCGTGGTGGCCCAGTGGCTGGGAAACGACGCTGACGTGCTGCTGCTGGACGCCCATCACATTGACGCCGACTGGCGCCATCCCGGCTTCGAGTACCTCTTCCCGTCGGTGGTGGGAATGAGTTCGCTGCGTCGGGGGGCATTGTTCGGCTGGGAGGCCAAACTCCGCTCTGAAGAGGCGGCCGAGGCCTGCAAGAGACTTCTCAAGAGCGACGAGTACGTCACGATCCACGGCCGCAGGTTCGCGGCCACGACGGTGGCCGCTGGTGTCTTCGAGGCGATGCGGAAGGGTGCGGAACACAATCTCACCGCCATTGACCGGGCGGTGATCACCGTGCCCGCCAACGCCACGGGTGCCGCGCGCTATCGCACACGCGCCGCCGCGCAGTTCGCGGGCATCGACGTCCTGGCGCTACTCAACGAACCGACGGCAGCCGCGATCTCGTACGTGCACGAGCTACAAGAGGCCCGCACCATCCTGGTCTTCGACTGGGGTGGCGGCACGATCGACGTCACCGTGCTCGACTACCAGGACGGGTTCTTCGAGGAGCTCGCGTCACGGGGTGTGACCGAGCTGGGCGGCCTGGAGATCGACCGTCGTCTGCGTGACCTCGTCCTCGAACGGGCTCCGGTGCGATCGGCCTGGACGCCCGCGCAGGAGCGGCAGTTCGGGCTGGACGTGGAGCGCAGCAAGATCCGTCTGTCCTCCGATGACTTCGTCACCGTCAGGACTCCGGACGGTGACACCGTCGAGGTGTGGCAGGAGGAACTGGAGGACGCCATCATCGACCTCGTGGATCGCGCCCTCGCACCGGTTCAGCAGTGCCTCACTGACCTGCATATGGCACCTCTGGACGTGGACGCGGTGCTGATGATTGGCGGCACCAGTCAGATCCCGAGCGTCCGGATGGCGGTCGCCGAGGTCATGCAGCAGCAGCCCGTCGAGGTCGGCGTGTGCGATCCCATGACGGCGGTCGCCCGCGGCGCCTCCATTGCGGCAGCTGTGTTGTCGGGAGAGGCCGACGGCGTGATCCAGGTGGCGACAAGCCATGCCCTGGGGACCGTCGTCACAGACGACACTGGCCAGCGGAAGTTCAGTCAGATCATTCCCCGCAACTCACCGCTGCCGTGGAAGGAGCGCAAGAACTACACGCCGCGCCGTGACAACGCCCGCACTCTCGCCGTGGAGATCTGGGAGGGTGACCCGGAGCGGCCCCTGGATCACCCGGACAATGTGCAGTTGACAGATCTCCGGCTCACCTACCGGGACCCTCGGGCTCGTGAGGACTCCCGATTCTTGCTGGAGTACACGTACGACACGAACGGGCTTCTGCACGTCAAGGCGACCCTTGAACGTACGGGCGAGGAAGTGCTGAACGAGGAGATCAAGAGTTTCAGCTCTGGTGGCCCGACGCCGGCGGTGCGGAAGGAACTTGAGGATCTACTCACTGGCAACGTGGGCAGCAGGCCACTGCCGACACAAGTACAGAGACGAGCCACGGGTTCAGCGCCTGCGGCGCTCGTGGTAGACGGTTCCAACCTGGCGTGGATCGGCAGGTCGCCGCGGCAACCTGGTGTGTACAGCAGCGACGACCGACCGTCTTTCACCCAACTGCTCTCCGCTCTCGACGCCCTGACCTCGCGATACCCAGACGTCGTGCTCCACGTGGTTGTCGACGCCACTTTCAGGCACAAGGTTGCGGCGGAAGAACGTGCGGCAGTGGATTCGGCACTCAGCAAAGGCGACCTCATCCAGCCTCCGGCCGGAACCGAGGGCAAGGGCGATGCGCTTGTCACTGCAATCGCCGAGGACACCGGCGGAACCGTTGTCACCAACGACAACTATGTCGAGTTGCAGAACAGATATCCCTGGTTGCGGGACAAGAAACGAGTCCTCGGGGTCACCTTGTCGCAAGATATGTGGGTTTTCACACCGCGCACCTGCGTACCGCCTCGCCACCGGATCGTAAAAGCGGAGGTGCCTCAGCAGTCCCGAGCCTTGATTCCCCCGAGCCCCGGCCCGCTCCCCGAGTTCAGATACCACCGGCCCCACGAGGAGTAGTGGTGAATAACACGGCAGTGAATGACACGGTGAGTCTCAAAGCCGAGGTGTTGGCCCTCCTACTCGAGCCATTGGGTGTCGACGCCGTGGCCGGGGCGGCCGCACTCGAGCGGCTCGCCAAGGACGTGGAGGCGGTTGCCCAAGCGTGTGGGTGTGCCGATCTGCCACCGTCCGGGACTACTCTTCTGTGGATATCCGACACCGTGGCGGCGTGCGTCGAGGAACAGGAACTGGTCCGTTTGGCAACGGCTCAGGGCAGGGTTCTGACACTGAGCGAGGCAAGAGTCCTTCGAGAGTTGATGCGGCTCGAAGGACTACGGTCTCATCTCCAGGCACTTGGGGGTGTGCCGGTGGAAGCACTTCGAGTGAACCTCGCGGCTGTGTCGATCGCGGAACGGGTGCTGCCTGAAGTCCTTGAGCCATGTCGTCGCGCGGATCAGGAATGGCCCAAGGAGATCTGGCGTTCGGTCCGTGAGATCGATGTCGCACGCGCCCTGACTGACCTGAACCGTCGCCGAAGATCCCGGCAGGCAGCAGACGCACGTGAGCTCGTGCTCAGGCACAGTGTCTCAGCGGCTCGGGATCTGCAGAACCGGGATCTTGTCACGCGGCTTGAGAAGGTGCAGGACTTCGTCGACGCGGAGCAGTCGTACAAGGCGACCCTGTCCGGGCGACCGGAGTGGTGGCGCTGGCTCGGGCCGGACGCGCAGTCCGGGTTCAGATCGGATCGGCGTGATGCCCTGCTCTGGGCCCTCGAGTCTCGCGACACCGGTGCTATTTCGGGGATCACTCTGGAATTGCTCGCGGTCGACAACGTGCGGACAGTGATTGAGCATGGGCTCGCGTCCGTGCTCGTGAGCACGGCCGCGTCCCTGGACCCGCCTGCCACGAGTTCGGCCGCACGGCTCGTGGCGGGGCTTCCGGTGGTCGCCTCTCGGACCGACATCAGTCAGCTGCGAGCTCTTGAGTTCTGGTACACGGAAAATGTCGAGTTGTTCGACCGCGTGGCAGTGGCCATGGACGTGCGGCGAATCGAACCGAAGCTCCGCGAGACCCTTGAGGCCCTGGTCGGCCAGCTCGCGCTTCCGTCCGGTGCGGTGGACGCGAGTCGCTCGGCCTACCGCGACATCCAGTCCACCCTCCGGGCCGAGGTCGAGGCACGTCTTCAGCGAACGTCGTACTCCGTGCACGCAATCGAGAGCGGGGATCTCGTCGAGGCCATCAGTCACATTGGGGCGCTCGAACGCGAACTACGCAGCGCCGTCCGGGCAATGCCCCTGGTGAGAGGCAGACTGCTCGTGGCCGTCGCCGGAAGAACGAAGTCCGGAAAGACCACGCTCCGCAAAGCCCTGACCCGCGATGCGGATCGGACCGGGATCGGGCGAGGGGCGCACCGCACCACGCGGAATACCTCAGCGTTTGAGAACGGCTCCGTGACCTACCTCGATACGCCCGGGGTCGCGGCGAAGGACGATGACCTCGACGCCCAACGCGCCCGGGCCGCGTGCGATATCGCTGACGCGGTGATATGGAACTACGCCGACACGCTTCGCGACGAGG
This sequence comes from Streptomyces sparsus, assembly GCF_054776295.1. Classification (NCBI taxonomy): domain Bacteria; kingdom Bacillati; phylum Actinomycetota; class Actinomycetes; order Kitasatosporales; family Streptomycetaceae; genus Streptomyces; species Streptomyces sparsus. The sequence continues at coordinate 25,698 of NZ_BAAHCA010000005.1, read as the reverse complement.
AGTCCGCCGAACTCCAGAAACTCCTCCTCTCAGGGAAACCTCTGCTCGCTGTCGTCAACGTGAAGGAACGAGTCGACACAGCTGACCGTCTTCAACTCTTCGCCCAGCGACCAGAAAGGGCGTTCGCGTCGACGTCAAGTCACGCCGTCCGGATCGAGCAGGTCGCCAGAGCGGTCGGAGTCGCACCACCAGTCACCCTCGCGGTCCACTCTGGGGCCGCGCACGAAGCGTTGTCCACGGCAAATCGCGAACTGGGAGACCGAGCCCTCCTGGCGAGCAGGTTGCCCGAGTTGGAGCAGTCACTCGCCCAGCTCCTGGCCGAGCGCGCCATTCCGCTACGTGCCGTTCGGCTGGCCGAAGGTGTGCGGGCGCCGCTCGCCGCCTTTCACGACCGGGCCGTCGAGGTACTTCCTCAAATCGGTCTCACGCTCGGCGAACTCGAACAATCAGCGGCGAGTGAACGGATCGCTTTGCTCGAAGCATTCCGGATCGCGGGCCAAAACACGCGCGACCGACTTGAAGCCGAGCGTCACCGTGCCCAAGAGCAGTTGCCGGACGTAATCCGGGACCTGGGCGGCGTGAACCACGCGCAGCGATGGAACGAATTCATCACCGGTCTGAAGTTGGAGGGACTTTTCTTCAGTCTCAAGTGTGAGTTCGAGCAGGAGACGGGAAAACGGGGGAGGGTCCTCCGCGCGCGGGCGAACGCCCCGGAGCGCCAGGACGACACGTGCCCGCGTGTCCAGCCCCGTCCTGATGTGAAGGTCGTGAGCCGGGGCACGGCGGCGGCTGCTGCCAAGGGAGCGACGACAGCCCTCCTGGGCTCCATTGTCGCCAAGAGGATCCCCAAGAAGCTCGCGGTCCCGCCTCGCGCGACGACGGCGGTCCACGTGGCGGAGACCCTGGCCGGAGCGGCGAAAGCGGTGAGCAGCGAGGTTGACCGCGCGCGGCAGGCTAAGGACGAGTGGACCAACGCAACCATGGCCTCGTCCGAGGCCAGCCTCAATAAGCTGTTCGACTGGCTCGAAGCGCGGTTGGCGCAAATCATCGATGCCGCGACGGCTCAAGTCGATGCCCAGTCCGAAGCGCTGTCCGTGGACATCAGCAGCACGCGGGAGCGGTTTGAGCAGCTCCGTCGGCTGCTGCCGGCCGTGCGAGCCGCCCTCGATGCGATCGACCTCGTCCTTGTGCGCCGGCTCCAGACCCTTGCGGGCGGGGACCCGGCAGTGATCCGTCTGGCACGCCGAACGCCGGGAGTCGAATTTCGTGTCTGGACCGACGCGTCCCGCGTTGTGGAAGTGCGAGCGTGTCTACAGGACCACTGCGTGAATGTCCTCACCGAGCGGATGGAGATCTGCCCGGATTCTGGGAGCCTCGGCCCCCGCGGAACAGCCGAAGGGAACGCGGATGACTGACGGCATTGCGATTGACGCGCCGGAGAGCGACGGGGGTCTGAGCGCCCTCGTACCCGCGCTGATCGCACGGGCTGAGAGTGCCCTCAACGCCCACTCTCGCACTCGGATCCTGGTAGCGAGCCTACCCCAGGCTGACACGAGTCCCCTACGGATCGCGCTCCTGGGCCCTTACAGCGCCGGAAAGTCGATGCTCATCGCGGCACTGCTCCGGCTCCCGCCAGCCGATGTAGAGGAACTCGTCGACGCGGCACCCAAGACGCACGAGGCGACGCCGCACCCGTGGAACGGCGTGACGCTGGTCGACCTGCCCGGGACCCTGTCTGGCAACGACGCGCATTCTGATACGGCGCGGCGTGGTGTGCGTGGTGCGGACGCGCTGATGATCGTGACTACGAGCGAACTACCGGGCGAAGCGGAGACGAGGGCGATTCTGCAGGCGCTCGATGCCGACGGGTACGCTGACCGTAGTGTGGTAGTCGTCAACAAGATGAACGCCGAGAACAGTGATCGCCACGTCATCCTCGACGAGATTCGCAAGCGACTCGGCCCCTTCGCCGACCGTGTACCGATCGTCCTGACCGACGCCCGCGACTACGTCGACGCGAACAATGACTCTGAACTCTCCGCCGATCAGCGTGACCTACTTGTCGCGGAGAGTGGTATTGATGCTCTTACAGTTGAGTTGCGGAGAATCATCACACCTGGTGTCGGCGGTATCCGGCCCAAGGCGCAGGCATTCGAACTCCTGCGGGTCCTAGCGGACGCCGAACGGACGTGGGTACTGGACGGCGAGGACCTCAGTGCCGCGGAGACCGCGAAGAATGCCGAGGAAACGATCTCCCGGGCGAAGGAAAGTGTCCTGCACACCCTGGAGAGGGAGGGCGATGTCGTCGCTTCCAAGATCAGAACCGCAGGCGACAGGACCGCTGCCAGCGTCTCGGATAGGGATGGCATCGTCCCTGTCGACGTCGCTCGTGCCGTCAGCGAGGAACTGGTGAGCGCCAGCACCGCCTTCGACGCCAAGTTCTCCTCCTCGATGAGGACGGCGTTCGACGCCCTGGTGGCCGAGTACCGAACCGGTGTGCCTGAGCCTGAAGCCTGGGTGACCGTGCTCGACTTACCCGAGGCGACGATCGACGCACCCCCGGATAACGCGTCACCGTTTGAACGTGCGGTGAGGGAAGCGGCGGAGAAAGCCGCGAAGGCGGGCGGCAGAAAGGTGCACGAGTGGATCGGGAAGGTTGCAGCCGACGGTAGCGCGTCGGGAAACGCGGCCTCCGATATCGCAGCCTGGCTCAACAAGAGGCGAGTGGGCCAAAAGGTTCTCGACGCCGGCGGGAAGATCACCAACGGCGTGGGCAGGTACAAGCCGTGGGGCAAGGGCAAGGCGGCCAACAAGGTCGCCAGTACGGCCGGCAAGGTGCAGTGGGTACTGGCGGTCATGGGGCCGTTGATGGATTTGAAATGTGTCGCGCAGGACCAAGGCAAGTGGATGACGATCAAGAAGCACCGGAAGATGATCAGAGACCACTTCGATCAAGAAGCAAGCAGACAGCGGACCAGTCTCACGGACGCCGGCAGGCAGCACCTAAGCGAGTGGATCGCCGAGGTGGAACAGTCGCTCAGCGGTCTCACGAAGCAGGGCACGGAGATTTGCGCTGAGCGGGAGACAGCACTTGAGGAAATCAAGAGCCTCCGCGACGAGGCCGCGAAGCTTGTCAGGCCTGCCGCCGACTGACGCCGCAGGGCCGGAGTCCCGGCGGTGGACGACCCACGCGACCGTCGGGACGAACGCCGCTCAGGCTCCCGCCGCGAAAAACCCCACGAACCGTGTCCACTCCTCGCGCGCAACCGCGAAGGGGGCGCGCGCCACGTCCTTGGAGTCCCGCACGTGTACGGCCTGCTCGGTGACGGCGACCTCCACGCAGCTGTCACCCTGGGTGCCGCTGTAGCTGGACTTGAACCAGGCGAGTTCCGTCGTGCTCATAGCTCTCCTCGGAGTCGCTCCAGCAGGCCCCGCGAGTCTTGGGGGTTCAGGGCCTGCGAGCGCAGTGTGTCATAGCACTGGTAGAGGAGGCTCACCTCTTTCGCGTCGGAGATCAGGCGACCGTTCTGCTGCCCTTCGGAGTAGGCAAGCCGTCGTCGTTCCGGTGTCTCCAGGAGCTGCACGGGGCCGTCCAGGCAGGCATGGAACTCGGCCTTCATCGGCATGACCTGGAGCGTCACGTTCCGAGGCATGGTCAGTGCCAGCACGTGGTCGAGCAGCCCCCGCGTCACCTCACGCCCACCAAGCTCACGCCGGAACAAGTGCTCCTCGACGATGAAGCTGAACGGCACGTTCGGCCGCTCTCGCAGCGTCTTCTGACGCTCCAGCCTGGCGACGACCTGAGCCTCCAACTGCTCGTCCGACAGTGGCGGAATGCTGTTGTCGAACACCACCCGCGCGTATCCCTCCGACTGCAACAGCCCCGGCACCAGCCGACACTCGTAAGTGCACAGGCTCACCGCGACCTTCTCCAGGCGGGCCCACCGCCGGAACCAAGCCGCCAGCCCCGCCTCTCCCCGGGTCAGGTGACCGGCCGCCTTCCGCAGCGCCCCCGTGTTCCCCAGCGCCTCCTCCGCCCGCTCCACGAACGACTCGTCGGGCATGCGGCGCCCCAACTCCACGGATTCCACGGTGTGCTTGGAGAACCTGACTCGTGCCCCGAAGTCCACGCGGCTGAGTCCGGCGTGCTCGCGCAGGGCCTGGACGACGGCGCCGAAGGTCCGCAGACTGTCGGAAGGGTCGGGTTCGCGCTCCCAGTCGCACGCCGTCACGTCACTGCTGTCCGTCATACGCGGCCACCTCCAGGTGCGTACGTCCTCTGCGGCATCCCCGCGATCGACTCACCCACAGTGACGGCAGGTTCGCCGTACTGTCCACAAAACGTGCCCGTACACTGACGCAGCGTACGGGCCGCACTCCTGGATCACGCCCCCGCACGCCTGCCACGGTTTCCCCATGAACGCCCCCACGCCGCAGATCCGCGCTACCGTACGCACGTTCGCGCAGCAGCTCTCCTCCACCCGTCGCGGTGCCCGCCTCGCCCGGCTCCTGGCCGTGGAACGGCTGGCAGCGTGGGAGGTGTCACCGCAGGTCATCGAGCGGGCCGAACACGTCGTCGCGGAGCTGGCCGCCAACGCGGCGCTGCACGGTCGGGTCCAGGGCCGCGACTTCCTGCTGGCGCTGACGCTGGACGAGGCAGCCGGCAACCTGCGCGTCGCGGTGAGCGACACGCGGGGCGAGCGTCGTCCCGCGATGCCCCGGGAGAGCGGCCCGGAGGACGAGTCGGGCCGCGGCCTGCTCCTGGTCGACGCGCTGGCCGACCGCTGGGGCACGGACCCCCGTCCGCCCTCCGGCAAGACCGTCTGGGCGGAGTTCGGCCAGCCCAACGAGGTGTCGAAGGCACTTTCCGGCCAATCCGGTGAGCAATGCCGTTGAGGACTGCCCAACGCTTTGAGTGACGGCATGCGGTCGTCCTACGCTCCGACAACGGATCACGGCGCCCTGCCGCACCACGAGTACTCGACAGGAGTGTCCCTTGCCTTTCCCACCCGGTGACATCGTCGCCGCCTTCGGCAGGCACCTGCACTTCAAGAGTCTCGAACAGGCTCTGTGCGAACGCCATCCCGAGCTGGCCGACCGGGTGCACTTCGACGACGCGAACCGTCTGATGCATCTGAAGGTCACGTTGACCGGCAAGCAGTCGGTCGCTCTCGCGCAGGTACGTATGGGGCACACGATCGTCTGGGCGGTAGTGGATCCGGTGCTGAACAGTGATCCGTCGGTCTGGCCGCCGGACACGCCCGACGAAGTGCTCGTCGACGCCCTGCACGCCGTGGCGTCCTCGCACCTGACCGGGGTACCGGTTGCCTCACCGTGGCGCTGGAAGGAGAGCGAGCCGTCCGACGTCACCGAGCTGGCCGACATCCTGGACGCACGCGGTGTGCGAGTGCGGCGCGTGGCGGCAGGCAACGGCTATCTCCCGTACGGCCCTCGCCTCTCGCCGAAACTCGACATCGTGCGCGAACGCGACGGCAGCTTCGTCGAGGCCGAGTTCCCCGACGCGTTGGTACGCGTCTCAGTCAAGCTCGCCCTCGGCTGGCTGGTGGATGTGTACCTCGCGGAACTCGGGGCTTGGGGTCGTGTCGATCTGGCCTGGCACCTGTGGCGCAGCACACGGCCCGCGCCGGGCGTACCTCGTGCGGACGCGTCGGTCGCGGACATCGCCGACGTGCTCGGCAAGGGCCTGGAGACCTGGAAGTTGGAGGTGTCCGCGCCGTACGAGCCGACCGGGCACGGAAGACCGGATTCCACCGAGCGCCGGTCGGATTGGCAGGAGGCCCTTTTCCCACATGAGCCCGCTCTGCCCGAGTGGCCGGCGGACGTCGACACCGATCTCGGCCAGCTCGCCGACGTTCCCGCGCCGAGGGCACCGCGGCACCCGGTCGGCACTCGGCACATCACAGACACGGTTCTTGAGCAGCTGACGGCCCTCGGTTTCGGAGACCTCGAAGAGGGGGATGCCGATCAGCCCATCCGGTCGGAGGCATTCCACATCGAATGGCACAACCGGTCCACCAAATTGTCCACTTCGGAGGTCCAGCGGCTGAACGGACTGGCTGCGGCGGCCGGTGAGGACGCGCCCAAGCGGCTCATCGTGATCACGACAGCCGGTATCAGTCGCCCGGCAGCAGCCTTCACCGACACTGCCAAGGCGTTCGTCTTCTTCGTCGACCGCACAACGGACAAGCTGATGGCGCTGAACTCACGCTCCCACGAAGCGCTTCTGCCTCGTGGGAACCCGGCCGAACATCAGTTGGAACCGTGGTAGGCCTCGTGCCTGACCATCGCGTCGCGGGGTGCAGGAAGGCTGCCGACCAGCGGTAGCCCGGCGCCCTTGAAGCTCTCACGGACAGCCCACGCCCAGCCTGTCGTGCCGGACCTGGCCGTGTCCGCAGTGAGGGCCAAGTAGGCCAGCAGGACATCCGTGATGCCGAGAGTATGAGCGTCCGCTGGCACGCGCCCGGCGGCGCTACTGGCCCACGCCGCCACTCGACCTGACGTAGATCCTCGTGCTGCCCGGTTCGAAATCGTGGGCGTAGATGGTGACGCAGCTACGCAGGTGCTTGCCCTCCGGGGTGTCTGTGTCCTCGGGACAGAGAGCGGTGCGCACCAGGTTCGAGCTGATCGTCTCCGGCTCCGTGAGCGCCAGGTGCGTGAACGGGGCATCCCCCTTGTAGGCGTCGTGCTTCGGAGCGATGTTGGCAACCATCTTGGTGCCTTCGGGCACCATCCGGGAGAGGTAGTCGTCCGCGGTGTCCTCGGGCAGGGTGAAGGCCAGGATTCCGGTGTCGTAGCGCGAATTGCTCTTCACCCCGGCCTTCCGGTCCGTGGCCTCCTCCGGGATTCTGATGCCGATCCGGTCGCTGAGGCCGACGGGAGTGACACCCTCCTCCCAGCAGCACTTCCTGTCCTTGGCCGCCGTCTCGGAGAGGGTGCGATCAGTGAGCAGGGCCACGGCTGCGATCCCCCCGGCCACGGCCGCGAACGCCACGCCAAGGACGATGATCATCCTGTACACGCTCGCCGGTCGGCGCTTCCCCTTCGGTGCCGGAGTTGCCGTGGTCCCTCGGCTCAACGCTTTGTCCTCTCCCTGCCCGGGTCCTGCCTCGTGCCTTCGCGGCCGGGATCGTCCGGCGCGGGCAGCGGGTCGCTGCTCGACGTCTCAGAGCCGAGATCGTAGTGCTTCGCGGAACTGCTGCCCTGCATGTCGAATTCCTGGGCCAGACCGGTGGTGTGCAGCCGCCCGGGCTGGCCGTCCGGAATGCTGAGCGGGCCGATGCCGACGCCCTTCCCCTCGTCCCAGTTGTAGCGGTCCCAGGCGTTGACCTGATAGTCGAGGCCGACTTTCGGCTCACCGTCGACCCCCGGCGCGACGGTCACCACGCCGGTGACGTTCGTACGAGTGGAGCCGATCGCGTAGAACCAGTTCTCCTGCGTGTCCTGGGAGAAGCTGTAGTCGCTGTTGCCGGTCTCCACGGAGAAGGTGACGGGTCGGCCGCCGTTACGCCGGAACTCCTCCAGCGCCTGTTCCCGCCACCCGTCCTGCTTCTCACGGATCGCCAGCTCGGCGTGGATACGGAGTCCCTCGTCGTCGTGCAGCATCTTGTCCACGGGTAGGTCCAACGGCTCCCCCGTGTTCTCGAGGTAGTGCTGCATGTGCCGGGAGGCGTCGTTCAGACCCTTCCAGTCCGAGCCCGAGGCGAGCATCCTCATCTTGTCCTTGGTCATGAGCTCGGTGAAGGTGGGCTTCTCCACCCCATACTGCCCCGAGCCCCGGTCAGGCGCGATCTGCTTGACCGTGGGACTGAGCAGTCCGGCTGCCAGCAGATCCTCCTTGCGCGCCTTCCACAGCTCGGCACGCGCTTCCGGACTCAGCGACTGCCAGAGCCGCCGCAGCTCGGCCCGCTGCCCGCCGTTCGCATCCTCACCGAGCGAGGCGAGCTTCATCGCACGCGGCAGCTGGTCCTCATCGAGCGAGGTGTACGACGCGTGGCCGGCGTTGTGCGGATCACCGCCGTGGGACTTGCGCAGGGCGCGGGTGACCGCGGCGTCTACCTCGGCAGCGTGGGAGACCAGACCGGTGAGGGTGTCGGCGTACCACTGCATCCTGTCCTTGGTGCGCTGCGAGGTTCCCTCCACGTCGCACACCGCCTCCATGACCTTCACCGTCCCGTTCCCGCCGTCCGTCACGAGCAGGCCGGGGTCAGGGTCGAGAGATCTGCCCGGGTCGCCCTTCCGCGCCTCGTCAGTCAGGGTCTTCGCCCTCTTCTGGATCTGTGAAAGCTCCGTGTGGGCGTCCGCGAGTACCGCGTGGATGCTCTGGGCCTCCTTGTGCAAGTCACCGAACTCCTTGGCGGTCTTGCGCACGAAGTCCCTGGTCACAGAAGCGTTGACGCCCTTCCAACGGGCCGCTTCGGACTTCTTCAGCAGACCGTCCCTGGCGTCGGTCTGAAGCGTGGCGAGATTCCCGGCCATCGTCTTCCAGTCGGTGACTGCATTGCCCAGCCTGCCGAGGTCCAGGGCGATGAGGTCGGAGTAGGTGAAAGCGCCCATGGATGTAACACCGCCCCGTCAGCGCACGTAGGTGGAGATCTCGGAGGCCGGCACGGCGCTCCCGTCCCGGCGGCGGAAGGAAGCCGCGATCGCCGCGTCCTCGTTGGCGTGCAGCTTCTTCGAGTAGTCCAGGTGGTTCGAGATGTGGGCGCACATCTGCAGAACGGTCTTCACCTGTGCGTTCCACACCGACAGCGTGGTGTAGAGCTCGCCGCCCATGGCCAGGTTGCGGTCGGCGAGTTCCCTGGCCGCCCGCGCGGTGGAGCCCACTCCGTTCCGGTCGGCGCCCGCACCCGCGATGTCCGCCTTCTTGTGCAGCTCGCCGTGGAGCAGGAAGGCCTCGTGGCCGACCGCCCCGAGATCGTCCTGCGTGACCACCAGGTCCTTGTCGCTCTCGCCGCCAGCGTTGCTGCCGGGTCCCGGCTCCAGCTGATTGAGCCTCGTCCCCTCGGACTGGCGCTGCCGGGCCTCCGAGACCAGCTGGGCCCACTCGTCGCCGAACGTCATCGTCTCCCCCGTTCCGGTCACCGACTGCCGGGCAACGTTAGCAACAGCGCCGGACATGCACACAGTTACCGGCTTGGAGCCACCGCCGAGGCCCAACGCCGCCAGCCCCTGGTCCAACGGCGACTTCCCGCTCGCGCGCAGCACACCGATCAGCGAAGGCATCTCCGACGTGCGTACACAAATTCGAATCACATGAGTTTTACAACTACGTTGACAGTGCTAACACGTCTTTGCCATGCTCACTCCCGGAACATGACGCCTCATCAGTCCGCACCACGCTCCCGCGTCGCGCCCGGCACCAAGGAACCGAACATGAGCCACCAGTCCCCCGAGCCCTCTCCCGACACCGCAGGCTCGCTTCGCGAGCTCCTTCTCAGCCGCCTCACCGACCCCGGTCTGAGGCCTGAAGTGCGGGACCTGTTGATCGAACTGCTACCGGAGGAGGTCGGGAGCAGCGGGGGGCGGGCCGGTCCCGTCCAGCTCCGTTCCATCACCGCGGCCGGCTGGCGCGGTATCGGGCCCCGAGCCACGCTCGACCTGCCGCCGGGGCCCGGCCTCGTAGTCGTCGCCGGGCCGAACGGGTCCGGCAAGTCGAGCTTCGCTGAGGCCGCCGAAACCGCGATCACGAGGCGCAACTCCCGCTGGGAGGGGCGGCGAGCCGGTGACTGGCAGAAGGGCTGGCGCAACCTCCACAGTCCCGATGTCACTCCCGAGGTCTGCGTTGAACTGACGGTGGGAGAGGAGGCCGAAGCCGTCACCGTGCGGCGGACCTGGCACGGAACCGAGCTGGACGAAGCACGGACGCGGGTCGAGGCGCAGGACGGCTCGGAGCGGAAGTTGGAGGAGGTCCTCGATGGCGGGGCGCTGGAGCTGGCCAGGCCGTTCCTGCCGTACAGCGAGCTCGGCTCGATGATCAACGGAACGCTCGGCAACCTGCACGACGCCTTCTTCAGGCTCCTCGGGCTTGAACTGCTCGCCGAGTTCGACGCCCGGGTCAAGGACGCCGTGAGCGAATACGACAAGGCGGCCAAGGCGGGGAAGGCCCTCACCGCGAAGCTCCTCGACCACCTCTCCGAAAGCGACGACCCCAAGGCTCGTGAAGCCGCCTCGGCACTGTCCGGCACCACGCCGGATCTCGAGCGGGTGCGGGCACTGCTGGAAAGCCGTTCGCCGGCGGCCGAGGCCGAACTCTCAAGGCTCCGGCTGTACGCGAGCCTGGTCGGGCCGGACCTGCGGGAAGTCGACGGAGCCGTCGCGCGGCTGCGGGAGGCAGCCGCCGACGCCGAGGAAGCCCGGTACGGCAGCACCGAGGACTCACGCCGTCTGGCCCGGTTGCTGGATGCGGCACTGGACCACCAGGCTCGTTCCGGGAACACGGACTGCCCGGTCTGCGGCAGTGAGAACCGGCTTGACCGGGCGTGGGCTGTTCAGGCACGGGCCGACGTGGAGCGGCTCCAGGCGGAGGCGGTCGCTGCCGAAGCCGCCCGGAAGGCCGTGGCGACCACCCTGCGAGCGGTCCACGACCTCGTACAGCCGGTTCCGGTGTGGCTGCGACGAGGACACCCCGCTTGTGCGGGTCTGGCAGGAGTGGGCGCTGTGCCGGGACATCACTCACCCGCGGGAACTGGCGGACCGGGCCGAGCGCGCGGCGGCGGTCCTGGACGAAGCGTGTCGCCAGGTGCGGGAGGACCACACCAGGCGGCTCTCCGACCACAACGAGGCGTGGCAGCCGGTGGCCGTGCGGCTCGCCGAGTGGCTGGGCGTGGCGGAGGCCGCCGAGGCGGCCCGCGCCCGCCTCCCGCATGCGCGGAAGGCCCGCGCGTGGTTGCGACCGATCATCGACGAGCTGCGCAACGAACGGCTGCGGCCGTTCGCCCTGCGGTCCCAGGAGGTGTGGCAGCTGCTGTGCGAGCACAGCAGCGTGAGCCTCGGGTCGGTCACTCTCGCGGGGACTCCCGGGCGGGGCAAGGTGGTTCTCGATGTCTCCGTGGACGATATGGCTGCCCCGGCGTACAGCGTGATGAGCCAGGGGGAGCTGCACTCCCTCGCACTCTCCCTGTTCCTGCCGCGCGCGACCCACGCGGAAAGCCCGTTCGGGTTCCTCGTCATCGACGACCCGGTGCAGTCGATGGATCCCGAGAAGGTCGAAGGACTGGCCCGGGTGCTCGACGCCTGCGCCCGTGACCGGCAGGTGATCGTGTTCACCCACGACACCCGACTCGCGCAGGCCGTCGACCACCTCGGCATCCGGGCGACCGTCCTGCACATCACGCGCGGCACCGACTCCGCGGTCGGCGTCGAGACCGCGAACGACCCCGTGAAGCAGGCCCTGGCGGAAGCCCGGGCCATCTCCCTGGACGCGGGTGTACCGCAGGACGTTGCCGATCACGTGCTGCCCGCGATGTGCCGCAGGGCCGTGGAGGCGGTCTGCCTGGAGATCACGCGCCGCAGGCTGCGGGACGAGGACGGGCTCGGCATCCGCGAGGTGGAGGAGCGGGTCAGCTCGCTGGACCGCACCAAGACGTACGTGGCGCTCGCCCTGCTGGGCGACGAGCGGCAGCACCCCCGTGAGGCCGTCGAACGGATCTGCCCCGGCGGCTGGGCGCTGATCACGACGTTCAACTCCGGCGCGCACACGCCCCTTCCGACCGTCGACAGCCGGAAGGACCTCGTGCGCCGCACGAAGGACCTCGTCACGGCCATCCGGCGGAGCGCAGGCGTCCAGGGTGCCGGAGGTGTCCGGTGAGCGTGTCCCCCGAGACCCTCCTGACCGCCGCGGACCGCCTGCTGTCTCCCGGCCCCGGAACGACCAGCGCGCTGACGCCCGGTCTGCGCGCCCGCGCCGCCGCCGTGCTGCTCCGCATGGCACTCGACCAGGCCCTGGACGCCTACTGGCGCGGCGTCACCCCGTCCATGACGCGGGTGGGCAAGCACCGCATGCTCTGCCTGGAGTGGTACGCGGGCCACGACACCGCCCGCAGGTGCCGTACCACCTGGTCAGCGTTGAGCGCGGCCTGCCACCACCGGACCGGTGAGCTGCCGCCCTCCCCCGCCGAGATCCGCACCCGTCTGCTGGAGGTCACCGGCCTTCTGCCGGCCCTGTGGCCCGGTACCGGCACGCCCCCGGTCATGCCGACGCGGGTGCCTGAACAGGCGCGTCCCGCGCCGGTCGCAGGATCAGGGGCTTCGCGCTCCGGCTGGACGGGAGAAAGGGGTGGCTCAGCGCGCTGAACTCACGCGTCGCGGAGGCCCTACCGCCATGCGACGATCCGCGCGAACAGCAGCCGTTCCCCGGCGGAGCAGGCGTCCGCCAGGGGCCGCGCCTATCGTTCTCATCAGACGGCGTCCGAAGAGGAGTGGTGACCGTGGACGAGTCCGCGACGTACCCGGAGTTCCAGCTGCGTCTGCCCAACGGCGACGGAATCGGCCGGGCACGCGGTGCGCTGCTGGACGAGACGGGAACGAACGGAAGCCGGAGGTTCCTGATCCGGGCCGGGTCTCCGGCCCGGGACCGGGTGACGCCGTCTCTCGCCACACACTTCAAAGCCCCCTTCAAGCAGCGGGAGGAACTGAGGGACCGGGGCGTGCTGGTGCCCTCGGACCGGTGGCCCGGCTGGTTGGAGCTGGCCGAGGACGTGGTCGTCGGTTCACCGTCGTTCGCCGCCGTCCTCCTGGTGGGCGCCCCGCGCAACGGGTGGAAGGAGTGGCGGACGGAAGACGGCGCGCCGTTGTCCGACTTCATGACGGGGGTGTGGCACGGACCGTTCCGTCCCTGGCTGGTACGCGGGTCGAACGTGACCGGGCTCGACCTGGTCCAGCGGATGTGGCTCCCTGAAGGCCGCATCACGCTGGCCGCCTCCCGCCTTCGGCAGGGCGTCGAGCAGGGCATCAGCAAGGAGGACCTGCGAACTCTGGTTCAGGAGGACTACGAGTCCACCGCCACCTACAGCCAGAAGCAGCAGCTCGTTGAGGACCTGCACGCGTTTCTCTCTCGCATGAAACCCGGAGACACCGTGTGCACCATCTCCGGCGGTCGGCTGTACGCCGGGGAGGTCGCGGGAGAGGTCGAACAGGTCGCGTCCGAGGACGGACGGAGCAACCTGCGGCGACCGGTCGAGTGGGAGGCGACCGGCTATCCGTACGACGATCTGCCGGAAGAGCTTCAGCAGAAGCTGTCCGTCCAGCACGACGTCGTCGATCTCACCTCCGTACAGGCACATATCGAAGGGCTGGGCCGTTCCGACGAAGAACTGGTCGAGGAGGCGGAAGCCATAGAGCGGGACCCCAGCGTGGAGATCCCGGCGATGACCGCCCGACGCGAACTCGAGCTGCCCGAGCCGACGGAGGAACTGGCCGCAGAGCTCGTCGTACACGACTCCGACTGGTTGCGTGAGGTGCGGGACCTCCTGTGGGACGACCGCCAGTTGGTGTTCTACGGGCCGCCCGGCACCGGCAAGACGTACCTGGCGCTGAAGCTCGCCGAGTTCCTCGGCGGCGGGCCCGAGCAGGTCAAGCTCGTGCAGTTCCACCCGTCCTACGCCTACGAGGACTTCTTCGAGGGCTTCCGGCCCCAGGAGGACCCGCAGACCAGAGAGGTCGCCTTCCGGCTCACCGCAGGCCCGCTGCGGGAACTCGCCGACCTGGCCTCCCGCGAGGGCAACCGGCACGTCCCGCACTTCCTGATCATCGACGAGATCAACCGGGCCAATCTGGCGAAGGTGTTCGGCGAGTTGTACTTCCTGCTGGAGTACCGCAACAAGTCGGTCCGGCTGACCTACTCCGGCGACGACTTCGCGCTGCCGCCGAACCTGTTCGTCATCGGCACCATGAACACCGCCGACCGGTCCATCGCCCTCGTGGACGCGGCCATGCGCCGTCGCTTCGCCTTCGTCGAGCTGTCGCCGCGTACCGAGCCGACACGCGGGCTGCTGCGCCGCTGGCTGGCCGGGCAGGGCAGGGACGCGGAGCCCGCCGAACTGCTGGAGGCGCTGAACGCGCGTATCGACGATCCCGACTTCCGCATCGGGCCCTCGTACCTGATGAAGAAGGGTGTGTACCGCGAGGGAGGGCTGGAGCGGACCTGGCGGACGAAGATCCTGCCGCTGCTGGAGGAGCACCACTACGGGGAAGGCGTGGACATCGAGAAGCGGTACGGGCTGGCCGCACTGCGGGAGTCGCTGGGGTGACGTCCGCGGCAGAGGCGGTGGACGCGTTGGACACAGCAGACGTCCCGCAGTGCGTCGAACTGGTCGAGTACGCCCCGCCCAGACGTCTCGCCCTGCCGGACGCCGTCGGTCGTGCGCTCGCCGCTTCCGGCATCGTGGACGCGTCCCCCGACCCGTACACGCCGGGGCACTGGTCGCTGCGGGCCGGCAGCAAGGTCGGCGCCGTGGCAGTCACGGCGCCAGGCGCGGGCGGACCGGTCATCGTCCGCATCACCCCCAAGGTGCCCGTCGTCCGGCTCTTCTTCCTGCTCGGCTACGCCCTCGATCCCCGCAGGAACTGGCGGGACGGCGAGGTCGAGGTCGCCGAGCACCGAGAGCTGCTGCCCGCGCTCGCCCACGCCGTGGAACGGCAGGTGGACCGGGCCCTGCGGCGGGGCTTGTTGCAGGGCTACCGGGAAACGGAGGAGTCCGCGCTCGTCGTCCGCGGCCGGATCAGGGAGGCCGAGCAGATCCGGCGGCGCTTCGGGGCGATGCTGCCGATCGAGGTGGCGTACGACGACTTCACCACGGACATCGCGGAGAACCGCATCCTCCGTACGGCCGTCGAACGTCTGCTGCGTCTGCCCGGCGTACCGCGCGACGTACGCCGCAGGCTGCTGCACCAGCGTGCCCGACTGGCCGACGTCACGGCGGTCGTGCGCGGACAGCCCCTGCCCGACTGGCGACCCACCCGCCTCAACTCCCGCTACCACCAGGCCCTGCGTCTGTCGCGTGTTGTCCTCGACGGTGCCTCTGCCGAGCACGGTCACGGTGATCTGCGCGTCAACGGCTTTCTCCTCGACATGAACAGACTCTTCGAGGACTTCGTGACCGCCGCCCTTCAGGAGACTTTCCGGGGCCGGGGCTGGGACCGCGGCCCCGTCGGCTACACCGCCCGCCTCCAGGACTCCCACCACCTCGACGAGGCCGGCGCGATCCGCATGAAGCCGGACCTCGTGCTGTACGGACCGGCCGGGGCGCCGTGCGCGGTGGCGGACGCCAAGTACAAGGCCGAGCGACCGAGCGGCTATCCGGACGCCGACCTGTACCAGATGCTGGCGTACTGCACGGCCCTCGGGTTGCGCGAAGGGCACCTGGTGTACGCGAAGGGCAATGCCCCGCACGCCGCCCACCGGGTGCGCCACGCGGGCATCGTCCTCCATCAACACGCCCTCGACCTGGACCAGGAACCCGCCGGACTGCTCACGGACATCGAGGAGGTGGCTCGGCGTCTGACGACCACCCCGTGCGTATGATCGACTGCGGAGTGTCCATCCAGGGTGGGGAGTTCACCTCGTGCCGCAGCTCGCGTTCGCCAACAGCTTCTGGGAGAGCTACGACGTCCTGGAGAAGCCCGTCAAGGCCGGCGTGCGCAAGGCGATGCAGAAGTTCCAGCTGCTCTCCGTTCCCGAACTGCACGCGGACACGGGGCTTCACCTGGAGTCCGTGCAGAACGCGCAGGACGCACGCATGCGGACCATCCGCATCAACGACTTCTGGCGCGGTGTTGTCCTCGCCCCGAACGACGGCAGTGACGTGTTCCTGCTCGTCAACGTCGTACGGCACGACGACGCGTACACCTGGGCAGCCAAGCGGCTCTACACGACGAACTCCGCGACTCGCGCCCTCGAAGTCCGCAACGTGGTCGCCATCGAGCAGCTGACGCCGGCCCTGGAGAAGGCGGCGACCACCGCGGACACCCGGCTCTTCGCGAAGTACTCGGACACCGTGTTGCGCGAACTGGGCGTGGACGACCAGGTGTTGCGCGCGGTGCGGACGATCGTCGACAAGGCGCAGCTCGCGGCGTTCGAGACGCTGCTGCCGGAGGACCAGTGTGAGGTGCTGCAGTACCTCGCCGAGGGGTTCAGCCCCGAAGAGGTGTACCGGGACGTGGTCGCCGTCCGCCGCCCGGTCGACGCGGGCCCCGACCCCGACGAGAGCCTCGCCGTCGCCATCGCCAACACCGCGAACCGCATCACCCTGGTCACGGGCCCCGAAGAGCTCGCGGACATCCTGGAGAAGCCGTTCGCAGCCTGGCGGGTCTTCCTGCACCCCTCGCAGCGCCGTGTCGCCTACCGGGTGTCGTACGGCGGCCCGGTCCAGATCACCGGCGGTCCCGGCACCGGCAAGACGGTCGTGGCCCTGCACCGGGTAAGGCACCTCCTCACCCGCTCCCCCGACACTCGCGTCCTCCTGACCACCTACACGAACGCCCTTGCCGGCTCACTGCGCGAGAACCTGTCCGTGCTCCTGGACGATGACGCGCTGCTCGGCCGCGTCGACGTGACCACGGTCAACGCTTACGCGCACGGCATCGTCAGCCGCCTCGACGGCAAGGTGCCCTCCCCGGTGAACGACCGGGAGGAACGGCAGCTGTGGCAGCGTGTCGTCAGGCAACTGGGGCTGCCGTGGACCGAGCAGTTCCTGGCTCAGGAGTACCGGCACGTCGTGCTGGCCCAGGACCTGCGCACACGCGACGCCTACCGCAGCGCCTTGCGGCGCGGACGCGGCAGCCCGCTGCCCTCGGCGCGACGCGATCGGTTGTGGTCGGCCGTTGAACTGTTCGAGTCGTTGTTGGGTGCCCAGAAGGCCACCACGCATCTGAAGGTGTGTGCGCGTGCCGCCGACCTCCTGGCCGGGTCGTCCCCCACTCACGACCACGTCGTGGTCGACGAGGCGCAGGATCTGCACCCCGCCCAGTGGCGCGTCCTGCGCGGTGCGGTGGCCCCCGGCAGCGACGACCTGTTCCTCACGGGCGACCCGCACCAGCGCATCTACGACTCGAAGGTGTCGCTCGGCTCGCTGGGCATCTCCGTGGCCGGACGCAGCCACCGTCTGCGCGTCAACTACCGTTCCACGGAGGAGATCCTCAGCTGGTCGACCGGCATCCTCAGCCCGGTGTCAGTCGATGACCTGGGTGGTGAGGGAAGCGACAACCTGGCCGGCTACCGTTCCCTGCTGCACGGTCGGCAGCCCCACGTGGACGGGTACGGCTCCGAGCAGGCGGAGGTGGCGGCGCTCGTCGAGCGCGTCGAAGGCTGGATCAGCCAGGGCATCCGCCCGTCGGAGATCGGGGTGTGCGCCCGCTTCAACGTACTGCTCGACAAGGCGTACGACAGACTCACCGCGGCCGGGATCCCGGTGGTCCGGGTCAGGGACAACCCCGGGCCCGGAGCGGACGGGGTGCGGCTCGCCACCATGCACGCCATGAAAGGACTGGAGTTCCGCTGCGCGGCCGTCCTGGGAGTGACGGCGAGCGCGGTGCCGTTCGCCCGCGAGGTGACACCCGCCTCCGTGGACGCGTTGCAGCGCGACTCGGACCTGTTGCGGGAGCGGTGCCTGCTTTTCGTGGCGTGCACCCGTGCCCGGGAGGCGCTGGCGGTCACCTGGAGCGGGTCGGCCAGTGCGTTCGTGCCGTGACTCCGTTCTGCGGGGCTGGCGCGGCGCCAACCCCCGTCAGCTCTCCGGGGTGAGCGCGCCGTTCCCGAGGCCGTCCCGCGCCAGGGCCGCCGCGTCCTGACTCAACTCCGCCACTCTCCGCGCTCGCCGCTCGAACTCCTGAAGCGCGCGGAAGGCCGACCCGTACCGCCGTTGCTCGGTGATGTCCATCTGGGGGATGCGGGCGCCCTTGCCGTCGAGGCGGAAGGTGCCGCTGGTGCTCGTGGAGCGCCGAATGTTTGCCGCGCTGCGCAGAAGCCCCTGGAGGTAGTCGGTGTCGAGCTGGTCGCTGATCGAGACCGGCTCCGGATCGCCGTACTCGACGAGCCCCGCCCGGGCGAGGTCGGCGACGCTGACGGTGGACCCTTCGAGGGTGCTGGAGCCGTTGCCTGCGACCAATGCCGGCAGCAGCTCCGCCAGCATCCGCAGTTGCTCCGTCAGTTCTCGTCGCACTGCCTGGTATTCGACCGCGAAGTCGCGGTGGGAGTCCTGCACGTGACGGCCGGGGGTGAGGTCCACCGCGTCGTCGAGCAGATCGACCAGGGGGACCTCCGCCACCTGCTCGGGGGCCGGTTCCAGCGAGCCGTCCGGGTCACCCGCCGCCAGATCGACCATGCGGACCCTGGTGACGGCATCCTCCGGGGCCCGCGGCCGGCGCAGGTGCCAGAGGTGGACCGGGAGCGGATGCGAGGACGCCGAGCCCGACGGGAGGGCGGTGACCTGAGTGACGACGCCCCGCCGTACCAGCTCGGCGCGGATTCGGCGGCCCGCCTTGCGGTAGGCCACCGAGGCCGGCAGAACGATGAGGACGCGACCGCCGGGCACGGTGTGCGCATAGGCGTGCTGCAGCCAGGCTAGCTCGCCCTCGGCGCGAGAAGGGGTGCCGAACTCCCACCGCGGGTCGAGCAGCAGATCCTCACGTCCCCAGTCGGGCTCACCGACCGGCGGGTCGCAGACGACCAGGTCGGCTTTGAGGTCCGTCCACCGGTCCTCGCGCAGGGCGTCCCCCGCGACGATGCCGACGTCGGTGTACCCGGTGAGGTCTGCCCGCAGCTGCGCGAACAGCGCGCTGCGGGCGTCGGTGTCCTGGCCGCGGCGCCTCGGTCCCTGCCGAAGACCGACAGCGAGCAGGAGGGTGCCGATGCCGCAGGCAGGGTCGAAGAGAGTCACGTCGGAGGCCACCTCACCGGCGTAGTGACGCACGGCCCGGATGATGCGCGGTGAGGTGGTCTGATCGGATCCGGCCCGGCGTACGGAGTCGGTGAATCGCTCAGCGAGGGCACTCACCGCCTCGCCCGCCCCACCGCTTCCAGCCAAAGACCGCGCGAGCCGGGCGACGCCTGCGGGAAGTTCCGCGGGTTCCTTCCGCCCGGCAAGGAGGCTGGCGACATCGAGAAGCCCGTTGAGCATGTCGTCACCGTAGGAGCCGCGCAGCGCCTGCCACAGCTGCACCTCCACCGACACTTCTTGTCCCTTGCGCTGCCGGTCCAGCCAGGCCTGCACCTCAGCCAGATCGAACAGCGGACTGTTGACCCCACCGCCGGCCGGCTTCGGGAAGTCGTCGTAGCGTCGCCGCCAGTTGGAGACGGCGGCACGGGTAACGCCTGCCAGCCTGGCGATTTCGGACCCGGTGACCAGGGGGTTGGCCTGCCGGGCGGGGGTGTCCGTCATACGCGCAACCGTACACAGGGCCCCTCGCACTATCAACGCATACACTCGTTGACGACGTTAACGGCCGCGCCCGGGAGTACCCTGCTGAGCGCGGCACAAGCGCGCTTCGGCGCATGGTGCTCGCAGCGAGGACCCCGCTCGCACACGCCCCAGGGAGTCGACCTACTCCTCAGGGGCCCGATCGGAAAGTGCCGATGAGTGCCGACCTGCCCTTCTTCCGCTATCACCCAGACCCCCTCGCAACTGGGGCCATCCGTGCGGCCGCCGAGGCGTGCGCCTGCTGCGAGCTCAGTAGAGGATGGGTCTACACGGCCACCTTTTACACCGCACAGGACGTCAGCGGCCGGTTCTGTCCGTGGTGCATCGCAGACGGGAGCGCGGCCGAACGCTTCGCCGGCGAATTCAGCGACTCCCACGGGCTCGACGACGTCAGCGAGGTCGTCCTGCACGAGGTCACCCGCCGCACCCCGGGATTCCACGCCTGGCAGGATCCGCACTGGCTCGTCCACTGCCAGAACGCAGCCGCCTTCGTGGGCGCAGTCGGTTACACCCAACTGGCGGCGCACCCCGAGGCACTCGGCCAACTGCGGACCGCCAAGCGCCTCGACGGCCGGCACGGCGAAAGCGGCCTTGAGCACTTCGTGACCAGCCTGCGCGCCGGCGCAACCGCCATGCTCTTCCGCTGCACGGTTTGCGGAGTTCACCTCGCCTACGCCGACGCGCCCTGAACACCGTCCGTACCGGTGAGCCCGCGGCAGCAGACGGGGGTGGCAGGTGTTGCCGGCGCAGGCCCTCAAGAGGCGGCTGGTGGCCTAACGTCTGTGGCGCCGGTGCATACGACGGCACCCGCCGAGCCAGGCCATGGCGCGCTCGCCAGTCCGGCAGCGCCTGTCCGGCGGCCCTTCCCCCTGGCGGCACGCCGCCGGGGGCTGAGCGAAAACAAGGTGCGCGGGGTGAAGGGTCGTCGGCAGGATGTTCGGCGTGACTGAGCTGCGGAGCGATGCGGTCCCCGCCCCTGCGGTCCTTGACGCCTTCGGCGTGCAGGGGTCTGCCGTCCCGCTGGCAGGCGGGCAGGGGCGGAGTGTTCTCGTCGGTGGGTTCGTGTTCAAGCCTGCCGAGGGACCTGAGGACGAGGTGGAGTGGGCCGCTTCCCTGTTCGAGGAGCTTGCGGCGGGGTCCGAGGATCCGGCGCCGGGCAGCGGCTTCCGTGTTCCGCTGCCGCTCCGGGCCGGCGACGGGCGGGCCGTCGTGGACGGCTGGACCGCCAGCGGGTTCGTGACCGGCGAGCCTGGCCCCCGAGGGCACTGGGCGGGAGTGCTGAGCGCCGGGCGTGCCTTCCATGCAG
Organism: Streptomyces sparsus; assembly: GCF_054776295.1. Lineage (NCBI taxonomy): Bacteria > Bacillati > Actinomycetota > Actinomycetes > Kitasatosporales > Streptomycetaceae > Streptomyces > Streptomyces sparsus. The sequence continues at coordinate 4,959 of NZ_BAAHCA010000005.1, read as the reverse complement.
CCCTGCGGCACGTCCCCCGGCCCGACTTCCTTGATCGGCACACTCATCCGTGGGCTGTGGCCGATCGAGTCGCGTGGGGCGAGCAGTCCATCGACGTGATCGACGACCTTGCCGCACCGTTCTCCACTCTGCTGGAGCTGAGGCGCCCGGTGAAGCAGGGCACGGCTCAGCTCGTCCATGGCGATCTGACGGGCAACGTGCTGTTCGCTGCCGGTCGAGCGCCTGCGGTGATCGACTTCTCCCCGTACTGGCGGCCTCCCGCGTTTGCCGAGGCCGTCGTCGTCGCGGACGGCATGCTGTGGTTCGACCCCCCGTCCGATCTGCTGACGATGGGCAGTGGTCATCCCGACTGGTCGCAGATGCTCGTCCGGGCACTGGTCTTCAGGCTTGTCGCGCACAGCGAGTGCGCAGGGCCGCTGGGGCGAACTCAGCCGGGGGAAGCGGACCGTTACGCGAGGGCAGCCGACGCCGTGGTGAGGATGTCGGCGGCGTTCTGGTAACAGCGCGAGCGGGGCTCCCGGTCCGAGGGTGTCTGGGACGTCACCTCACGGCCCCGCGTGGGAGGGGCGGCGACGTGCCACCGCCCCACGCACCGCCCCCACGCGCGGGCCCGGACGGTCGTTGCGACCGACCGGGCCCTCCCGGGTCAGACCACCGGCACCGGGTACGTCGGGTACTCCACGCCCGAGACGTGCTGGACGACCCGGATGACCTGGCTGGAGTAGCCGAACTCGTTGTCGTACCAGAGGTAGAGGATCGCGTCGTCGCCCTCGACCTTGGTGGCGCCCGCGTCGACGATGGAGGCGTGGCGGGAGCCGATGAAGTCGCTCGACACCGCGTCGGGCGCGCTGATGTAGTCGAGTTGGCGCTTGAGCGGTGAGGCCAGCGACACCTTGCGCAGGTAGTCCAGGACCTCCTCGCGGGTGGTCTCGCGGGCGAGCCGCAGGCTGAGGATGGCGATGGAGACGTCCGGCACCGGGACGCGGATCGAACTGCCGGTGATCCTCGCCTTGAGGTCCGGCAGCGCCTTGGCGACGGCGGAGGCGGCGCCCGTCTCGGTGATGACCATGTTGAGCGGCGCCGAACGGCCGCGTCGGTCGGAGTTGTGGTAGTTGTCCAGCAGGTTCTGGTCGTTGGTGAACGAGTGCACGGTCTCGACGTGGCCGCGCAGCACGCCGTACTCGTCCGCCATCGCCTTCAGCGGCGGGACGATCGCGTTGGTGGTGCACGACGCGCAGGAGATGATCTGCTCGTCGGGCTTGATCGTGTGGTGGTTCACGCCGTGGACGACGTTGAGCACGTCGCCCTTGCCCGGTGCGGTCAGCACGACCTTGTCGATGCCGGGCCGCAGGTGCTGCGACAGGCCCTCCCGGTCACGCCACTTGCCGGTGTTGTCGATCAGGATGGCGTCCTTGATGCCGTACTCCGTGTAGTCCACCGAGGTGGGGGCGTCGGAGTAGATCACCTTGATCTCGTTGCCGTTGGCGATGATCGTGCTGTTCGCCTCGTCGACGGTGATCGTGCCCTGGAACTGGCCGTGGATGGAGTCGCGGCGCAGCAGGGAGGCGCGCTTGACGATGTCCTGCCCGGCGCCCCTGCGGACGACGATGGCCCGCAGGCGCAGGCCGTTGCCGGAGCCCGCCTTCTCGATGAGCAGGCGGGCGAGGAGGCGTCCGATGCGGCCGAAACCGTAGAGGACGACGTCCCGCGACTCGCGCCGCTCGACCTTGTTGGCCCCCGTGGCGCCGGCGACGGCCTCAGCGGTGAACGCCTCCACGGTGAGGCCGCGGTCGTCCGCCCGGTACATGGCGGCGAGCATGCCGATGTCGATCTGGGAGAAGCCCAGGTCGAGAGTGGTGAGCGCGTTGAGGAAGGGCAGCGTCTCGGTGACCGAGAGCTCCTCACCGGCGATCTGTCGGGCGAAGCGGTGGGTCTTGAGAATGCTGACCACCGACTTGTTCACCAAGGAGCGGCTGTGGAGCAGGACGGTGACGTCCCGTTCCCGGTGCAGCTTCCCGATGATCGGGATCATCGACTCCGCGATTTCCTCGCGGTGCTTCCAGTTGGTGAACGCGTCTTCGTTGACAGTCACAGGTTTATCTTTCGAGCTAGGCGGTGCTCATATGTTAACCCGCGTTTACGACCGGTCGAACACGCCACCCGGCCTGGCCGCTGGCGCCCGGGCCGACGGCATCGCAGGCCGGTCAGCCGCTCGCCAACTGGACCGAGGTGATCACGAGCGCCACCGCCAGCAGCACGACCCAGCGGCGGTGGGACGGCCCGAGATCGGCGGGACTGCTGTCCCGGGCCGGGCGGAGCTCAGGCGTGCGGCTCAGCAGCGTCAGCAGGTCGGCCGCTTGCCGGGACGGTGACGGGCGGCGCAGCAGACGGCTCACCACCGGGGGCCGGAAGCGGCCGGCGATCCACCGGCGGTCGCCGTCGTTGAGATAGACCGTGCCGTCGGCCTCCGTCACCACCTTCTGCACCCGGTCCCAGGCAACGAAGCGCGTCCCTCTGGCGTCGCGCAGCCACACGCCGGAACGACCGGCCGCCATCGACCAGTTGGCAAAGCCGAACGCCCAGTACAGCCAGCCGGCAGCACCCAGGCCGAGGAACAGCAGCCGTACCTGGCCGGACAGTTGGAAGAGATCACCGAGCGGCAGTCTGCTGCCGACGAACACCGCGAGGTTGATGCAGAGCAGCACCGCCAGTACCGCGCTGCCCACTCCCGCACACCACACCACCGGATCGGTGTCGGAGTCGGCGGACGCGGTGGTGGAGAGGCCGCCCAGCCGGCGGCGTTCCTCCTCGCGCTGCTTCCTTCTGCGTTCCCGATCCTGCTGACGCCCGGCCGCCGCCCGACGTGCCCACCATGCGTGGTGTTCCATGCGCTGCCGCTCTGCCTCACTGATGCCGACACGAAAGCCGTGCCGTGACCGGGCCCCGCGCCACGGTCCAGACGCGTCACCGTACTCGACCGCTGTCGACTCCGGTCCGACGGCCCACACCTCCCAGCCACCGCACAGCCATCCGCCCAGGCGCTCAACTGGTCCGATCCTCCTAGGCCTTAGGCCGGCGCCCGCCCGCCCGTCCGTCCGCCCGTCCGTCCGTCCATCCGTCCGTCCGTCCGTCGGGAACGGAGCCACGCGGACGCACGACACGGCCCGCACCCCTTCAGGGGGTGCGGGCCGTGTGGAGGCGGGCGGTGCGGAGGTCAGCCGTGGGCGGGGAGGTACTGGCGCAGCTCGGCCGCCAGTTCCTCGTGCACCCGGGCCTTGATCAACGTGCCCTCGCCGGTGTGCTCTTCGGAGAGCAGGTCGCCCTCGGCGTGCACCCGGGAGACCAGGCCGCCCTCGGTGTAGGGCACCAGGACCTCGAGCTCGACCTCGGGCCGGGGCAGCTCGGAGTCGATCAGGGCGAGCAGCTCGTCCATGCCCTGTCCCGTGAGGGTGGACACCACAAGCGCGTGCTTCTCGTTGCGCAGCAGCCGCTGGAGCACCAGCGGATCCGCCACGTCGGCCTTGTTGACGACGACGATCTCGGGGACGTCAGTGGCACCGACGTCGCGGATCACCTCACGGACTGCGGCGAGCTGCTCCTCCGGGGCCGGGTGCGAGCCGTCGACCACGTGCAGGATGAGGTCGGAGTCGCCGACCTCCTCCATCGTGGAACGGAACGCCTCGACGAGGTGGTGCGGCAGGTGCCGGACGAAGCCGACGGTGTCGGCCAGGGTGTAGAGCCGCCCGCTGGGCGTCTCGGCCCGGCGGACCGTCGGGTCGAGGGTGGCGAACAGCGCGTTCTCCACCAGCACGCCCGCGCCGGTGAGCCGGTTCAGCAGCGAGGACTTACCGGCGTTGGTGTAGCCGGCGATGGCCACCGACGGCACCTTGTGGCGCCGCCGCTCCTGGCGCTTCACGTCGCGGCCCGTCTTCATCTCCGCGATCTCCCGGCGCATCTTCGCCATCTTCTCGCGGATCCGCCGCCGGTCCGTCTCGATCTTGGTCTCACCGGGGCCTCGGGTGGCCATGCCGCCACCGGAGGAACCGCCGCCGCCCATCTGCCGGGAGAGCGACTGGCCCCAGCCGCGCAGCCTCGGCAGCATGTACTGCATCTGGGCGAGCGCGACCTGTGCCTTGCCCTCCCGGGACTTGGCGTGCTGAGCGAAGATGTCGAGGATCAGGGCGGTGCGGTCGACCACCTTGACCTTGACGACGTCCTCGAGGTGGATGAGCTGGCCGGGGCTGAGCTCACCGTCGCAGACGACGGTGTCGGCGCCCGTCTCGAGCACGATGTCGCGCAGCTCGATGGCCTTGCCCGAGCCGATGTACGTCGCCGGGTCGGGCTTGTCGCGGCGCTGGACGAGGCCGTCCAGGACGAGTGCGCCCGCCGTCTCGGCGAGCGCCGCCAGCTCCGCGAGGGAGTTCTCGGCGTCCTGGGCGGTGCCGGACGTCCAGACGCCCACCAGCACCACACGCTCCAGGCGCAGCTGCCGGTACTCGACCTCGGTGACGTCCTCCAGCTCGGTGGACAGACCGGCGACCCGGCGCAGTGCGGCCCGGTCGGAGCGGTCGAGCTGGTCGCCGTCGCGCCCCTCGCCGTCCTCGATGCTCCATGCGACGTCCTCTTCCATCAGGGCGTCGGCTCGGCGGTTCGACTCGGCGATGCGCTGGCCTGGGTGCGGAAGAGAAGAAGAGGAGGTCAATGGGATCCTTTACGTCGATGGAGTGGTTCTCGTGTGTGGTCAACGCCGCGGTTCCGGGGAACATTCCCGGCGCCGTCCGCACCCTGAGATGGTCCCACGCCCCCGGACCCCGGTCACGTCCTTTTACGACCGACCGGCCGGCGGCGGTGCGGGGCGGTAGGGCGGCGGACCGGTCGTGGGACGGCCGGGCGAGCCCGCGGTACCCGCCCGCGCCGCCTCACGTCGCCTGGACGACGGCCTGCCCGGGTCACCTGCCG
>NZ_BAAHCA010000004.1:0-52915 GCF_054776295.1 Streptomyces sparsus | reverse complement strand
GCGTTGCACTGGGGAGAGGTGCGGGCCGATCTCGCTCACCTCGCGGGCGACTACCCCGGAGCCACCCGGGGGTGGCTGCGAGCTGCGGCTCGGTCCTGGCCGACCTACGCGAACGCGTCCCCGGCCCGGCCGGAGCCCTCACCGACGTCCACGACCGGCTGCACCCCACCACCCCGCCCACTACCGCGCATCGCTGAACCGCGCGCCCGCCGGGGGCAGCGGTTCGACGCGGCGGGCGTCACCGGGGCGGCCGAGCGTCGTTGGGTGGGTGAGGGCGGTGGCCGGTAGGTCGCTTCAGCCGCCCGCGCGGCACCCCGTCCTCCCCGTTCGGGGCGCCGCCCCCTAAAATCGAACACATAGACGATTCAGGTAGGCGGCAGCAGCACGCCAGCCCCGACCGGCTCCAGGTCCTGGAGACATGGCCGCGCCTGGAGCTCACGGCCGTCCAGGACCGCATCCGCCAGGTCACCGCGGGGAGTCAGACCAACTACCGGCTCAAGCGCGAGACACGCGACATGTCCCGGACCGCCGTGCTCCACCACGCCGCGTGCAGCATCCCGGCGGCCACGTCCTCACCCCCAGCGAAGCCCGCACCGCACTCACCGACCTCACCCTGACCGACGTCCTCGAGCAGTGCGCCCAGTGCCGGCCCGCCGACCGCCTCACCCAGACGCCGCCCACCTGAACGGCGCAACCAGGGCCCCTCAACGGCGCGCCCGCCCGCACCGCCCGGGCCGCACAGCACGGTTCTTCCCGCCGCTGTTTGAGCGACAGGTCGTCGTACTGCCTCGGACGGGCAGCACGAGCGGTAGGTGCAAATATTCACAAACGTTCAACGCGGTCACACATCGCGCGATCCTGGCCGGTGCCCTCGGGGCGTCCGTCTGGCTGACTGGAGGGGACGGGCAAGGAGTATGGGTCTCGTGCTCTTGGGAGCGAGCGTGGATATGTCCGCGAAACGGTATACCGAACTGCTCACGGATTTCCTCGGAGAGGTCGAGTATCACGATCTAGAAGTTCCCAGCGAAGATCGCATGCAGGCGCTTTGTGATGTGTTCCAGGAGACGATGGAGCACTTCACGGGCCAAATAGACATTCGGGGAGTACCTTTTGATCATGAATGGCTGACCTGCATCGTGCGGACAATCACCCGGATGACGGTTTTCGGCTGGGGTAACCTCCCGCGGGACGCCATGGTGCCACTGAACATCTACTTCACTTATGTGATCCTGGAGGATGATCCGCGAGAAGGACCGGCCCTGGCGGATTCACCCCTCATGGGGTCATTCGCCTGCGATCTCCTCCGTGGCCGGGAGCAGGCGCATCCTAGGTTCAGGTCACTCTTCTCGTTTTTCCCCCGGCTACTCGGCCACTATGGGCCATATGCGCAGCTCACCATGATCAAGAGCAATCTGGAGCTGACTCAGGGCTTCTGGATCGAAAGCCGCAAGTTCAAAGGGCTGCCGGGCGCGAGTGACTACCCGATGTTCCTTCGGCGCTTGAACGGACTGGGTGACTTCTCGGGGGCAGCGCTCTTCCCTGCCGCAGATTTCGACGAGCAGAAGCAGTTTGAGGATATTGTCACTGTCATCGCCCAGATCGAACCCGTCGTCGCACTGGTCAATGACCTGTTCTCCTTCTATAAGGAAATCGACGATCCCGAGGGAGATATTTCACTGGTGGAAAATATCTGCACTACTGAGGGGGCTTGCCTCGAAACGGCCCTCCAGAGGATCGCCGACGACGCCGCAAGAGCAACCCGGAAGCTGCTGGGGGTGGCTCAGGACTGCCGATCCGCAACGGTGTGGGGCACGGTTCAGGATTTCGTTCGTGGATATATTCGCTGGCATCTGTGCGACGAAAGATACCGAATGCGGGAACTCGTTCCTCACTCTGTCAAGTTTCAAGCGTTTCAGAACATGGCCTGCGACGCAGGCTGCATCGACGGTGTGGACTTTGCTGCCCTCTCAAGGCTGAAGATGCCTCGTTGAAGGCCGAACAACTCGAACCGGTTCACGGAGGAGGCGTGTGCCATGCCTTCGGTGACAGCACTCAGGACGGCCCGTCCACCAGGACGGTGGGCGGGCCGTCAAACGGGAGGGATCAGGACCCTCGTGTCCCGACGTCGGCCGCCGGTCAGGGAGTGTCGCCGGACCAGTCGAAGCGGGTCGGGTCGCCGGGGCGCGGGTCGTAGAGCGCCCGCCCGCCGGCACCGTACTGGCCCAGCTCGGTGAGGAGGGCGACACCGGTGCTGATCTCTTCCGGCGTCCAGCCGGTGACGTCGAGCAGCAGCGCGTCCAGCGGCCCGCCCACCAGCTCGACATAGGTCCGACCCGGCCGCGGGCTCGGATCGTCGTCGTGGTCGGTGCCGTAGACCCGGCCGCGCAGCAGCTGCTCGTCGTTGCTGTCCATGTCGCCCACCCTCCCAGCCACCACCGACACTGCGGCTCTCCTCGAGCGGCGCCAACGACGTGCTGCACGGGCGGGCTGGTGTTGGTGGCGTTGCTGTCCGGGTGCACCGGGGCGCCGCAGCAGACGCGCAGCCCGGCGCCTTCCACCCCCGCCAAGCCCAGCGCGGAAGGCTGGCCCGTACCGCAAGGGCAGGCCAAGGAAGCGCTCAGCTCGCCCCTGCCGCGCACGATGCTGTGCACGACGACACCGCGTCCCCCCCTCGCCCGCGACAGCCGGGCACGGCACTTCCGGCCGGTCGGCCGCCAGGACCACACTCGAAGGCACCGGACAGGCCGGTTCCGCACAGGTCGGCCGTGCAGTCCCCTGCCCAGCCGGTGCACCCTTCAGCCCCGCCGCTCCGGGTGCCGCCGCCCGCCGTGCCCGGTCCGCAGGATGTACGCCCACAGGTGCCCCGGCCCGCCGCCCCGGGTAACGCCGGGATGGCGTGCGACCTGGGCAGCGGGCGGCTCGACGACGCGCTGATGGAGCTGTGCCGCGCGACGATGCGCTGACGGTGTCCGGGCCGGTGCAGGCATCGCTGCGCCGGTTACGAGTGCACGACGGCGTTGGCGTCGGTGTTGGCCTCCGTGATGGCGTCGGCGCCGGCAGCGGCCGGGCCACGGGGGCGGGTGGGACGTTGGGATGGGTGTGGTCGTGGGTGAGGAGGGCTTCAATGCGGTCGGGGAAGTCGTCGTCGGGCAGGGGCAGGTCGAGGCCGTCGTCGACGGACCCCATGGCGGCCCGGACGTAGGCCAGGACCGCACCGAGGGTCTAGGAGACCGCCCGCTCGCGCCGCAGCGCTCGCAGCATCCGCAGCGCGATCGCGCGTTCGGTCTCGGTGCCGGTCGCGTCCATCGGTTCCAAGACCAAGTCAGACAGGTCGTACCACCAGTGGGCCTAGAACTCATCTCATTTGGCTGGCTCGGTAGGCTGTGGTTTGTGGGGATCGTTGAGCGGCTGGTGCCGGATGAGTTGTGGGAGTTGTTCCAGCGGGTGGTGCCGGAGGCGCCGTCTCGTCCTCAGGGCGGTGGTCGACGACGTCACGGTGACCGGGAGGTGCTAGCCGCGATCGTGTTCGTGGCCACGTCAGGCTGCACGTGGCAGCAGTTGCCGTCTGCGTCGTTCGGGCCGTCGGGAGCGACGGCTCATCGGCGTTTCGCCGAGTGGACCAAGGCCAGGGTGTGGGCGAAGCTCCACCGCCTAGTCCTCGACGAACTCGGCGCCCGCGGCGAGTTGGACTGGACCCGCTGCGCGATCGGCTCGGTGAACATGCGGGCCTTGAAAAGGGGGACCTGACGGGTCCGAATCCTGTCGACCGGGGCAAGTACGGGTCGAAGATCCAGCTCATCACCGAGCGGACCGGTCTGCCCCTGTCCGTCGGTATCTCAGGCGCGAACCTGCACGACAGCCAGGCGCTGATCCCGCTAGTGAAGGGCATACCGCCCATCCGGTCCCGCCGTGGACGCCGGCGACGCAGACCGGGCAAGCTCCACACCGACAAGGGCTACGACTTCTCCCACCTGCGTCGTTGGATACACGAGCGCGGCATCACCCACCGCATCGCTCGGAAAGGCGTCGAAACGTCGCAGCGGCTGGGCCGCCACCGGTGGACCATCGAACGCACCATGGCCTGGCTCGCCGGCTTCCGCCGCCTCCACCGACGCTCCGAACGCAACGCTGACCACTTCCCCGCCTTCACCAGCATCGACTCCACCCTCATCTGCTACCACAGACTCACCAAATGAGATGAATTCTTATGGCCCTCACCGTGGGTGGAGGTAGAGGCAGTAGGCGGCCGGGTGGTCGCCGGCTGCGACGGCGTACGGCCACCAGAACTGGGCGCTGTCCCCACGGCCGGCCAGGTGTAGCGCGCAGCCCAGGACGCGGGCGCCGGCGGGGCCAGGCAGGCTGCGGGCGGCACGCAGGCGCTGAATCCTGATAGGGAAGCTATCGCGCAAATGCGGCGTAGGGGCGATTCTGTAACGCTGAGAGCTGTTGCTCCGCGCGAGAGGACATCCGACTTTGAACAGCCCTGACGTCGTGACCGCCGGTGCCGGCCCTGCGGGTTGTGCCAGCGCTTTGCACCTCGCCGAGCGTGGCGCCAGGGTCGTGATGATCGACCCGCTGCGCTCCCAGCACCGCGCGATCGCAGGCGAATGGGTTCATCCCGCCGGGGTCCGCATTCTCCGCCAGCTGGGTGTCGACTTCGACAGCAGTGACTGCACGCAGAACCGCGGCTTTATCATCCATTCCCCCGGCGGCGAAACTCCGATCGTTCTCGAGCATGCAGGGTCGGTGGCCTGGAGCATGCCTCATGCCACCTTGACCATGAAGTTGCGGCAGGCGGCCCTCGCCCACCCCAGTATCACGCTACTGCGAGGGCACCGGGTGCTGGCGGCTACGGAGGACGGTCTGGTGCAGACGACCTACGGCTGCATGCGGGCCGCTCTGGTCGTAGGCGCGGATGGCCGCTCCTCGGCGGTACGCGCCTCGCTGCGGCCCGGCGAGGCAGCGTCCGTCCGACTGAGTCGCACCGCGGGGATCACTCTCCGGCTCGCCACCTTGCCCACCGAGGACTACGGGCATGTGTTCCTAGGCGCTCCGGGGCCGATCATGCTCTTTCGCCTGACCCCTGACCGGATCCGGATCACCTTCGACATCCCTACTCCCGGCCCTGCGGCGAGCGAGCTCCTGAGGCATCTTGTCGAGGAGTACCTTCCCCACCTGCCCAGGGAGCTGCGTACCGCGGCCCGGGGCGCTCTGACGGCGAGGCTGGTCCAGTGGGCGTCCAATGCCTACCGGCCGCGCATCTTTCAGGGTCGTCGCCGTTGTGCGCTGGTGGGCGACGCGGTCGGGCACAACCACCCGTTGGCCGCGCATGGTCTGTCGCTGGCCCTGCTGGATGCCTCACACTTGGCGGAAGCGGCTAACTTGAGCGAATACCGCCGTCGTAGCCGATGCGCCACGTGGAGCGCCGAACACGTCTCCGCAGTGCTAGGTCGGCTCTTTCTGTCACCGGATGCGCTGTCGGCGGACCTGCGTACAAGTCTGTTCGCCGAGTGGTCCCGCGGAACGGAACGCGCGGGTGAGGCGATGCACCAGTTGGCCCTGCTGGACACCCGGAAGTTGTCGGTAGCTCACACCTTCGCCCGGGTCGCCGCGCGGACGGCCAGTGGCGGTGCAGGGCAGAGAGCCACAACGCTGCCGCGGCGCGCCTTCGACATTGCCGCCTGGGGCGCCTGGTTGGGCCGCTCTCACCCCCCGTACCGGTCAGCATGCGGGTAAGTGTGGCCCGTAGCAGGATGATGAGCATGCCTCCAGCAGCTTCACAGACAGCCGTCAAGCCGTGGACATCAATTCCAGCGCTGCCCGGCGGAGCTGGGTGGCTGGGGCACTCGATAGCCTTCGGCAAAGATCCGATCGCTTTCCTCAGCGGAGGCAGGCGGCGAGCAGGTGACCTTTTCCGGTTCCGGCTGCTGGGCCAGCCGACCGTGTTCGGGTGCGGGGCATCGGTGCACGAAGCGGTGCTCAAGGCAGATGACCACGTTCTGAACCCGGGCGACGCCTACCCCTTCATGAAACCGATCTTCGGGCCGGGAATCGCCTTCGACGCCGAGCCCGAGAAGATGGCCCTCCAGATGGGCTACCTCGCCCCCCATCTGGGCGGTGCATACCTGCGGCGCTATCCGCCTGCGATGGAGGCGGAGATCGAATGCAGGACCCGGCGCTGGGGGGACGAAGGCGAGATCGAGCTGGTGCCAGCCGTGACCGAGATCGTGGCCGCTGTGATGAGCCGCTGCCTGCTCGGCCCGGAGGTCCACCGGGCCCTGGGACGCGAGACGGTCGCTCTCTTCGAGGATTTGGCCGGTGGCATTCGCCTGGCCGGACTGCTCAGCGCTCGGCTGCCCCTGCCCGCCTTCCGGCGCCGTGACCGCGCCCGGCGCCGACTCGCGGATGAAGTGCAGCGGGCCATCGACAAGCGCCGACACGCGCCCATGGCGAGCAGCCACCACGATCTGCTGCAGTCTGTACTGGAGGCACGCACCCCGGGCGGGCAGCCAGTGCCGGACGACACCGTGACCGGAATCCTGATCGCCGCGATGTTCGCTGGTGTGCACACCAGCGCAGCACTCGCGGCATGGGCCGGTGTAGTGCTCCTGGATCAGGCAGGAAGCCTGAAAGAGGTCCTGGAGGAACAGCGCCGTGTCATGTCTTCCGGAAGCCGGCTGACCGCGGAACGGCTGCACGGCATGGAAGTGATGGGGCACTGCATTCGCGAGGCGGAGCGGCTCTATCCACCCGACATGATCATCATGCGCAAGGCGCGAAGCGACTTCGTCCTGGAAGGCCATCACATCCCTGCCGGCACCCTTGTCATGCTGTCCCCCGCGGTGGCACACCGTATGGAAAGCCTCTTTAACGACCCGGCGCGCTGCGACCCCACCCGCTACGCCGCCGGCCGCGAGGAACACCAACGCCCCTACAGCCTGATCGCGTTCAGCGGCGGAAACCACCGGTGCATCGGCCTCGGCTTCGCCTACCAGGAGATCAAAGCAATCTGGAGCTTCTTGCTGCGCCACTTCGACCTGGAATTGATCGGAGCACCCCACCGACCGGTGTACTCCACCACCTTCGTCGCCACCCCGGGCAGCCCCTGCCGACTTCGCTATAGCCGGCGCAACCTGCCGCGCCTCTGAGCCCTGCCCCGTTGGCGTACGGAAGGAGCCACCCTCGTGCCCCGGCCCGCACCCTCCTTGGCCTCTCTGACGACGGACGCACGCCATGCCCACTACCAGGCCCGCGAACGTTTGTTGTCACTGCAACGGGACTCCGGCGCCTGGGAGGGAGAGATGGTCTGGAACACCGCGACACTCTCCCAGTACGTCATCGCCCGGCACCTGCTGTGCCGCCCCGTGCCCCCAGCGGAGCGCGGATTGATCATTCGTCACTACTCCCGCACGCGCACCGGGGCGGGCTGGCCGATGCACCCTGCCGCAACGTCTGAGTCGCTGTACTGCACCGCCCTGGGCTACGTCGCACTACGCCTGCTCGGCCTCCCCCCCGACCACGCCCTATGCCGCCCCGCCCGCCAATGGCTCACCGCACAGCCGGACGGAGTCATCGCGATCGCGACCTGGGGCAAGTTCTGGCTCGGACTGCTCGGCCTCTACGACCACCGCGCCATGCACCCGGTGCTGCCTGAGCTGTTCCTGCTGCCGCGCTGGTTCCCGCTCCATCCCGACCGGCTCTACTGCCACACACGCTCCATCGCCCAGGCCATGGCGTTCTTGTACGGCACCCAGTTCACAGGCCCGGCTGACGACGTCACCGATGCGTTGCGCACCGAGCTGTTCTCCCGCCCCACACGCCCGGCCGACCGGCATCGCATCGGCGGCGATGCAAGCATGCCCGCCACCGTGCCGTTGCGTCTAGTTCAACGCGTGCAGTACTGGTACGAGGGACATCATTGGCTGCGACTCCGCCGACGCGCCCTAGACCGCTGCCATCGTCGCGTACGGCATGAGCACGGGGTCACCGACCGTATTGGCCTGTCCCCGGTCAACGGGCTCCTGGACATCCTCGTTCTTGCTGCCCACGGAGCCCCGGACAAGGAGATCGAACGGTCCTTGGCCGCCTTCGACTACTGGCGCTGGACGGACCCGGACTCCGGGACCCGCTATGCGGGGGCGCGCTCGCACACCTGGGACACCTCCTTCGCCGTTGAGGCGCTCCTCGCCGATGGCGTACCGAGCACCGGAACGGCCGACGCCGTCATCCGTGCCACCCGGTTCCTACAGGCGGCACAAGTCGCCGAGGAGGTCCCCACCCCGCCCACCACCGGCCGGTCGCCGGCCTTGGGCGGTTGGTGCTTCTCCGAGGGCGGGCATCGCTGGGCGGTCAGCGACTGCACGGCAGAGGCTGTCGGTGCCCTCTTCACTTCCGCCAAGCTCACGGGCGGGCTACCGCCCGGCTGCGACACCTCCGCGGCGGCATCGTTTCTGCTGGCCCGGCAGAATCGCGACGGAGGGTTCGGGACCTACGAACCACGCCGCGGGCCACGGTTCCTCGAGCGTCTCAACCCGGCAGAAATGTTCACCCGCTGCATGGTCGAGGACTCCTACACCGAGTGCACCGGATCCGCGGCCGTCGCGCTCTCCCTGCTGCGGGACCACGGCGATGTCGCCCTACGCGCCGCATGTACAAGGGCTCTCGGTCAAGCCCGGGCGTTCTTGCTACGCACGCAGTCCTCCGACGGGTCCTGGCCAGCGGCCTGGGGGGTGAACAGGATCTACGGCACGCTGTTCGCCGCGCGCGGTCTGTTGGCCACAGGGCCGCCCCGTAACCACCCCAGCTTCGTCAAAGCCGCCTGGTGGCTCGAGAGCATCCAACTCCCCGACGGCGGGTGGGCGGAGCACTCCAGCGGCTGCCTGACCAACGAGTACGTGCCCGGTCACGTTAGCCAGCCCGTCAGCACTGCCTGGGCCCTGCTCACTCTGCTGCCGCTGAGCGGCGGACAGAACCGTTCCGTGCTTTCCGGCATCGACTGGCTGTGCCGTCACCAGCGCCCTAACGGTACCTGGCAGCAAAGCGCGGCGACCGGCGTCTTCTTCGGCACCGCGATGCTGGACTACCGCCTGTACCGGGAGTACTTCCCCCTGTGGGCCCTGGGTCGATGGCTGACCACTCAGACGAAGTCCCCCTCGCCCCACCCGTTCGCCCTCCCTGCCTACCCTCGGCCCTCCGGAGCAGCTCATGAGCATTGATACCAGCTTCCAACGCCTGGAACGCCTCGTCGCCCGCACCGACGCCCGCTACCGGCACAGTAAACAAATGGTGACCACCTACTACGAGCTTGTCACGGATCTGTGCCAGGCCGGTTGGGGTGAATCCCAGCACTTCCCGCCCATGGGAGCCGGGGAATCTCTGGATGCGGCACAAGCCCGTGCTGAGCAGGGGCTCGCTGACCGCGCGGGTCTGGTACCCGGTCGGCGTGCCCTTGACTTGTGCAGCGGAACCGGCGGCCCGGCCGTCACCATTGCCCAGCACTCAGGAGCGCACGTTGTCGGCATCGACCTGAGCCGGGTGCGTGTCGAGAAGGCGCACCAGCGCCGGGCGCAATTGGACTGCCGCTCCTTGCTCACCTTTTTGGAAGGCGACGTCAGCGCTCTTCCCTTCCCCGCGGAGTCCTTCGACGTCTGTTATACATTCGACGCGATCTGTCACAGTCCCGACAAGCAACGGGTCCACGCCGAGGCGTGGCGGGTCCTCAAACCTGGTGGCGTCTACGTCGGCTACGACTGGCTAAACTCCGATGGCCTCTCTCCGCAGGAGAGCGAGGAGTTCATCGAGCCCATCTGCCGCCACCACGGCATCCCCGGCCTGACCACGCCCACCCAGCTCGACGCCTACCTCGCTCACGCCGGCTTCGGTGACATCGCCATCACACCTGAGGTCGAGGATATGGACCACACCTGGTCGCTAGTCGAGGAGTTCGAGATGATAGCCGCAGAAATGACCGACCCTCTCACCGACTTCATGCGCGCCGGCCTGCGCGCTCTCTGCCGTTCCGCCCGGCTCGGCTACTTCTCTGTGGGCTACTGGGAAGCCAAAAGGCCCGGGCATTCGAAAACTCCAGGAGACTCGCTCTGATGGGGAGCGAAAAGTATGCCTTGGCGTGACCTCGCCCTCGCCTGCGCAGTGGTGGTCGGTTTCATCGGCCTACTGCTAGCAGGTTCCCGCTGGCTGCCCGGAACTCTGGCGAAGGGAGCTGTGCTCGACGACGGTGGAAGGCTGCGGTACCGCCTCAACGGACTGGCCCTCTTTGTTCTGACGGTCCTAGCGGTGCTGGCAATATGGTGGAAGGATCCGCAAGGGCTGACCTACCCGGCGCGGCACACCTGGGAACTCTTCGCCGCTGCCAACCTCATCGCTTTCTTGGCGGCAGGAAGCATCTACGCCCTGGAACGAAGGCGCAGGTGCAGACAATTCCAGGACAGAAGTCTGGTTGCCACCATCCGCGGCTACGTGTTCGGGCTGGAACTCAACCCCCGCTACGCTGGCATCGATGTCAAGCTTTTCTTCTACCGGCCCTCCCTCATCGGTCTCTTCCTTCTCAACGTCTCATTCCTGGCTGGGCAATACGTCGACCACGGATCGGTCAGCGGCCGGATGGCCCTGTATCAAGTGCTCTTCTTCCTCTACATCGCCAACTATTTCCAGTTCGAAGGCGTCATCCTGCACACCTGGGACGTAGTGGCCGAACGCTTCGGATGGACGCTGGTCTGGGGCGATCTTGTTCTGGTTCCGTTCTTCTACAGCCTGCCGGGGCGGCAGTTGACCACCATAGACGATCCACTATCCGGATGGCTCGCTTCCATCTCCATCCTGCTGTTCCTGCTAGGCGGTTGGATGTTCCGCGGGGCCAACGGGCAGAAGCACCGATTCAAGGAAGACAGCACCGCGCGAATCTGGGGACGCCCCGCCCAGACGCTCGACGGACGCCTCCTGGTCTCCGGATTCTGGGGCATCGGACGCAAGTTGAACTACACCGGAGAATTTTTCGTCTACGTCAGCTGGACCATCCTGTGCGGGCCAGGTGCTTGGGCTCCCTACACTGTACTCGCCTTTCTGGCTCTCCTGTTCTGGCACCGGGCCCGCCGCGATGACCGGCGCTGCAGCACGAAATACGGCCCCCTATGGGACCAGTACTGTCAAAAAGCAAGATTTCGTATGATCCCGTTTCTCTATTGAATAGCGATTACGGGAGACACTCCAGGACAGGAAGGCGATTTCTGCCGATTTTCGCTTGGCCCGGCGCCCCACGCCTACGACAGGTCGACCGCCCAGTAGGACCTGTCTCTTAGAAGGTGTTCAACCAGGTCAGGGTCATTAAGTAGCAATTGCGTCTGCCCTAATTCGATACGGTTCTTGCCGTAGGTGGAGAATGCTGCCTGGTGCAGCGAGAGTCTCCCTGCCCGTCTCATCCGCCTTTCGCCAGCGAAACCCGTCTGGTTTCAAGATCCCTCACAACCTCCTGGTTGCCGCCGGAACAAGATCTTTCGCCATGCCCATGCTCAGGCTGCGCCCTGAGCGAGCGCAAGCCGTACCCCAGTGACCTGTCCGACGCCCGGAGGGCCCTGATCGAGCCGACGTTGAGGGCCTGGGGCAATGCCCGACTCGAACGCAGACCCACCGGCCAGCCAGCCGAGGTCGCTTTACGTGATGTGCTCAACGCGATCCTGTACATCAACCGCACGGGAATCCCCTGGAAATACCTCCCGCACGACTTCCCCAGCCACGGCACCGTCTACGCCTACTACACGGCCTGACGCGATTAGGGAATCTTCGCCCATCTCAACTACGACCTGACCGCCTGACGGCCGCTGACACCCGGTGTAGCGCGCGTTGTGCAGCACACCGATAGGTAACCCGTTGGAAGTAATTCGAGCAGGGCGGACCGCCGCCTCATCTAGATCCGAACGTCACCATCAGCGGCTCCCACGCGTCGGCCAGGCTGTACACGGTTCTGGTCAGAAAGACCCGACGCGTGGGGTCGATCTCCTCACGGCACAGCGCAGCGAGACGGTGTACGGCATCACCGCCTTTGGGGGGTTGGGACGGGTGGGAAGCCCCTGAGAGGTCTGGGTGAGTCCGGTGTCGGCGGTGGTGACCAGGCGGTTGCAGCGGCGGCTGAAGGCCAGGGCTACCAGGTCGGGGACCGGTGGTCGGGGGCGGGAGCCGGTGAGCCAATGGGCGACGGCGGTGCGGTCGTAGCGCAGAGCCACACTCTGGGCTACGACCAGAGCGTTGACCGTCCGCGCCAGATCCGCCGCGCTCCAGCCGGCTTCGGCCAGCAGCGCAGCTAAGCGATGGTTACGCTCCCGACGTGCCATAAGCCCTCCCAGGATGGAATCTCTACGCCCACTTCCTGGCGCCCCGAGGACAGAAGCGCCCGTTCAACGCGTGCACGCCTCGCTCGGGTCGAATCACGTTCAGTAACTGTTCGGCGGGTAGTCCGAGAGAAGGCGTGCAGACACGAACCTGTCGGGGTCACGAAATCGAAGGCAACCACCACCCGACACATGCACCTTCTGACCCAACGAAAATGATGGACGCGCTTCCCAGGAGGACACCATGGATCGTCAGCCCCACACCAGCCGCCGCTTCCGTCTGCACATTCCGCCAGCTCGAACAAGTCAAGACATGGCTGCAGCCCGCGCGCATAACCTGTCCTGGTTGACCGACCACGGTCTGCTGCACAAGTCAGGTGCCGAACGCTATCTCTCGTTCCAGATCGCAGAAGGCACCGCACGGATCTACCCAGACGCCACCGGAGAGGCTCAGAGCTTAGCTCTCGACACGACAAGCTGGATCATCACCTTCGACGACTTCGTAGACGACTCCACCACCGACCCTCGCGAAACAGCGCAGCGAATCAGCGAAGTGCTCGAGATCCTGAATCCCCCACCGGCCAAACAAACACGGAAAGATCACCACCACCCTCTGGTTACCACCTTCAACGACCTCTGGCAACGCGAGCAGAAGCCCATGCCCGAACACTGGCGCACCCGCGCCCGCGAGACCTGGACGGATCTGCTGCTCGCATGGGGGCAGCAGACCGCCGAATACCACGCCGGGCGAACCTTCGACGGCCTCGACTCCTACCTTGCGCTACGGCGCCGGACCGTCGGCTTCACCGCCATCCTCGATCTCGCGGAAACCACCAGCGGCCTCGTGCTGCCTGACCACCTCTTCCACGCCCCCGAATTTCGTCACCTGGTGCGCACCTGGCTGGATGTCACCATCTACGCCAATGACTACTACTCCGTGGACAAGGAGTCGATCAGGGACATCCCCGTCAACGCCATCTTCCTCCTGGAGCAACTACACCACTGCGACCGTCCCACCGCCTACAAAATCGCCGGAGACCTCCTCCAACAACGGCTTGACGAGTTCGTAGCGCTTCGCTCGACCGTGCAGCAGCTCGGAGAAGGCGCCACCGACGATGAACGTCTCGCACTGCAACACCAGATCAGCACCATGAACCACATGATCGGCGTCAGCGTCACATGGACCTCGACCAGCCCACGACAGACCGACCCCGTAACGAGCCGCGGATGATACTACGCCTGCACGGCACCCGCAAGATCCCGCAGACACGCCTCATCCTCGACCGCCACGGCTCCCCCACGGTGCGCGCCTTCTCGTCGGCGGACACCCGGTCACTCCTGCGCCACCCAGGTCAACTGCACCAACTCGATCCGCGGCACCCGCATGTTCACCCTGCGCCCCCCGTGAACTCCACGAACACACCACCGCGGCCCGCGCCGAGCAGCACTCCGAGTCCTGGCGAAACAAGTACGCCCTCCGCGCGGGCGTCGAGGGCACCGTCAATCAGGCCCTCAACATCACCGGCATCCGCCAGGCGCTACCGCGGCCTGCCGGAAGCCACCCTCCAACATGCCTTCTCCGTCACCGCCCTCAACATTGTCCGCCTCGACGCCTGGTGGACCACCAGCCCACTACAACAACCCCGCACCAGCTGACTCGATCGCCTCAGCTACCAACTCACCGGCTGACGAATTCAGCAACAGAGTCCTCCGGAGCTGAGCGGGCCGAGGTGGGCGAGGCGTGGGGGCAGCGCGGCCGCTGCGCTGCCCGGCAGGGAGGTCAGCGGCAGTGGTCCCTGCGGGCCACGGTCGATCCGAACCACTCGCCTCAGGTCGAGGGTGATCACTACCTGTCGGCCGCGACCCCGGCGCAGAACGCGGTGGTCGAGGAGATCACCCGAGACGCGTAGGGCGATCTGCTGCGGCGCGCGAGTGCCCCGCTGGTCGGACGAGGCGGCCGACGCCGGGCTGCCGGAGGAAGCACGCCGCCTCGGGCTGGCCGAGGGCGCCTTGGCCGAGTTGCTGTCGGGTGAGCGGGACGTGTTCAGCGGGGCCTGCGCCGACCACTTCGCCGGCCTCACGGACCAAAGGGGCAGCCGTGTCCGGCCCCGGCCCTGGGTCTGCCTGCTCTGCCCGCTGGCGCTGTTCGCCCCCGCGTCACCTGCCGAAACTGCTGCGGCTGAAGGCCTTCTTCGCGCGGCAGTTCCGCCAGATGCCGCGCGAGCAGTTCGCCGCCGTCTTCGCTCCTTACGCCCACCGCCCGTCGGCGGGCATCCTGCCGCGGTTCGAGAACGCCGCCATCGCGGCGGCACAGCGCGACGTCGGTGACGAGGACGCCGAGCTACCGCTGTGAGCCGAGGAGACCACGTCGTGAGCCTGCTTCCTGTCTCCGCGCAGCCTGCGGTCCCGTCGGTGTTCGCCGGCGCCGACATCGCCGACACCGACCGTCTGAACTGGCTGGGCGGCTGCCCGCGGCCTCTCTTTGAGTACGACGTGTGGTCGTTCGTCGGCTGGGCCGATGCACCGGTGCAGATGAAGGTGACGGAGAAGCGCATGCTGTTCGACCGCATCACCCACCGGCCCTGGCGTGTGATCGCCAAGGAACTCGCCCTGGCATGGATCGCTACCCAGGACGAGCGCGTCCTTGCCTTGCCGAGGGCCCGCCGGCTCCCGCGCCACCCCCTCACCATCTATGCCCGCGTCTACCACCTCACGTTCTGGCTGAAATGGCTGCACGAGCGCCGGATCACCACACTCGCCGCAGTCACCCAGGGCCACTGCGAGGCGTTCCTGCGCGAGTACGGCGTCGCTCGGGAGAAGGAGACCGGCGCTGTCCTGCGGAACAAGCCCGGCGGCTCGCTGCGGACGGTGGTGTCGGCCATGCAGGACATCACCGACTACGGCGAGCTGCTGTCAGCCGACCGGCACCGGCCAGGTTCCCGGCCCTGGGCGCACGATCGCTCCGCGTCGTGACCGGGGCACCGTCCCGGCCCCAGGTGACGATCAAGACGGAGCCCCTGGACGACGAGGTCCTGCGGCCGCTGCTGACGGCGTGCTTGCACCTGGTCGACGTGATCGGACCGCACATCCTGGACATGCGGACCGAGCTGTGGGTCGAGCGCGAGTCCTGGCGCAACGTCGAGTGGTCGAGGAATCTGCGGGACGGCGACCGGCTTGCCGCGCTGCGAACTCCGTGATCGCCTACGGCAAGGGCGGAGAGATCGCCTCGAACCGGCGCGACGAACAGGAGATGTTCGTCGTGTGCCTGCGAATCCTGCAATCGGCCCTGGTCTACGTGAACACCCTCATGCTCCAAGACGTGGACGAACCGGAGTGGGCCGACCTGCTCACCCCCGCCGACCGGCGCGGCCTGACTCCGTTGTTCTGGTTCCATGTGCGCCCGTACGGGGAGGTGAACCTCGACATGGCTGTCCGCCTCGATCTCGCTGCGGTCCCGGTGCCCGGCCCCCGCCCTGCAGGCGAGGGGGAGCCAGCCGAGGAGCGCGCGGACAGGTGAGTCCGGGCGATCCCTCTCTGGCAGGCACTGGTGGCGGGTACCGGCTTGAATGTGAGCCGGCGCGGGGGCAGCGTACGCGGCACCTGGCCGGTGGCCTCGGCCGCCTTCCGCAGAACACGCCGCAGGCCCTCGCGCCGCTCTTCCAACTCCGGACCCCGCCTGCATATCGGCGAGTCCGGGGGCGCAACCCGTACACCGTGGTCTCGATGCGTCCCGGCGCAGGTCTGCTCGTGCGGGTCTGCGACTACATAGCCGCAGCGGAGTCGCCGTGAGGCCGACCGGTACTCGTGAGGCAGCGGGGTGATATCGCTGCGCGCACTTCCGCGCCCCCGCTGCGCTACGCCATCTGCTCCGGTTTCCTGAGCACCTCGACCAGGGCTGAGATGTAACCAGTTGGTGCGTGATAACGGGTGAGGCGTGTTTAGCTCGGTCGTGGCCTGTTTTCAGATGTTGATGGTGCGGTCGGAGACGAGGCCGGCGATGGCGCGGTAGGTGTCGGGCATACGGTCGCGGCGGTGGGTCCAGCGCGTCAGTTGTTTCCAGCGTTTGTGGTCGGCGAGGGCGTGTTCGACGGTGATGCGGTCGGAGGAGTGCCAGTAGCGGTCGCGTTCCCACTGTTGGACTCTGCCGGGCAGTGCTCCAGGGCGCGGGTTTCTGGGTGGTGTGACCGCGTGCCCGCGGTGGTCGCGGCTCAGGCCCAGGTAACCGTCGTCCAAGAGGACCTCGGCGTCGGGGAAGTGCTGGAAGCAGACAGCGATGCCCTCGTTGCGGGCGGCCGTGGCATCGTGCATACGTCCAGGGCGCAGGGAATCGGTCCATAGCGTGCGGCCTCGCCAGTCGGCGATCACGGTGGCCTTCATCGTGTTCTGCTTCTTCTTGCCCGACACGAACGCCCGGCGACCGCCGCGGTTGGCGGGCGGCCTGCGGACCTGGATCTCGGTGGCGTCCAGCCGCAGCTCGACGCCTTCGGCCTGGGCGTAGGCGAACACGTCCGTCAGTGTCCGAAGACGCAGGCCGGGACGGTCGGGGACCGCGCATCCCCGCTCGGCCTGGAGGTGACGTATCTCTGCGATCGCGCGGGTGATGGTGGAGCGATCGACGCCGAACAGCAGGCCCAGCACCGAATGCGGCAGGTCGTACCGCAGATGGATCAGCGTGACCACCAGCCGGTCGACGAACACCAGTTGGTGACGGGCTCCGGCGCCCGCGGCCCGTTTCCGGGCCCCGCCTCGTACAGCATGAAGTCGACCCTCACGTCCGGCCTGCCACGGCGCGGCCAACTCCCGCACCAGGCAGGCGAGATGCTGTCGAGAGATCCCGGTGAACAGCCGACGTGCCAGCACCGCACGATTGACCATGATCGCCACACCCGGATCATGCCACCTGCCCGGCACGACGCCTCACCCGTTATCACGCACCAACTCGTAAGGGCTCGCAGAGAATCAACATGCTGACTTGATCTCTGTGGGGTTGCTGTTCGTGAGGAACGCGGTGACGTCGGCGGGTGTGCGGAACCTGGCTGTCGAGGGTCGAACGGTGCAGCCGTGGTCGGCGAGAAGGGGCTGGATTTGGTGAACGGCTCTGGTGATGGTGCTGGCGTTGACGCCGAAGAGCTGGGCGATCAGGTCTCGTGTTCCGAGTTTGCGCAGGTAGAGGACGGTGGCCAGGACTCTGTCGGGGGTGGTCAGCTTGTCCTTGGCGCCGGCTCCGCGAGCCCGGATACGGTCTCCTCCTCGCTGCTGTGACCGCCCGCGTTCACGTAGCTCATCCAGTTTGTGGGACAGCTGGTCGACGAGCTCGTCCAGTGCCGCTTCGGTCATGCCGGTCAGTTCCGGGTTGCGCTGACCGCCAGCGCGGGACTTTGGCGGCAGGCCCTCGGCCGCGCCGGCCGTGTAGCCGTGTTGTGGATGGAGGGTGTAGTTCCAGTCGCCGTGGAAGCGGTGGCGGTGCATGGGTAGTGCGTCGATGTCTGTGTCGGTGATCTTGATGCCGGTGTCGTAGGTGCCCGGGTCGAGTTCCGCGTGGACTCTGAGCCCAGTGTGGGTAGTGGTCGCCTTGATGCTGTTCACGATGACGTCGTGGCTGGTCAGGGGCCTGCCGCGCCAGTTCATGGAGATGTGGGAGAACAGCCGGTGCTCGATCTTGTTCCACTTCGAGGTGCCCGGCGGCATGTGGCAGACCGTGACCTCCAGGCCCGTCTCGGCGGCCAGGGTGGCAAGTTCGGTCTTCCAGGCGCGGGTGCGGTATCCGTTGGAGCCGCCCGCGTCCGCGGTGATCAGCAGCCGGGCGGCCCGAGGGTAGTGATGATTGCCACGGGCTTGCCACCAGCGGCGGATCGAGGCGACGGCGAAGGCTGCCGTGTCGTGGTCGGTGCCGACGCTGACCCAGCCGGTGTTCGCGGCGACGTCGTAGATCCCGTATGGGATCGCCTTGCCGGGTCCCTGCCGGTCCAGGAAGTCATGGGTCTTGACCTGGGCCGGAGCTCCCTTCGGCGCCCATTCACGGCCCCCGTTCCTGTAGTGGCCGACCAGTTCCTTCTTCTTGGTGTCCACGCTGATCACCAGGTCGCCGGCAGCGATGTGCTCCTTGGCCCGGTCGTTGATGTAGTGGAACTGGGCATCCCGGTCGGGATGCTGCCTGCCCTCTAGGGTCTTGGCGTTGGCCTGGAGGCTCAATCCCTCCTCCCGTAGAAGGTCGGCGACGGTATCCGCCGAGATGCGGTGGCCCTGCCTGGTGAGCTCGTCGGCGAGTCTGCGGGTGGACTTCGTCGTCCAGCGCAGCGGCGACATCGGATCGCCGCGCATGTCGGGCTCGACCAGCGCCAACAGCGCGGGCCGCAATTCTGGATCCACCTCGGCCGCCCGCTTGCGCCCGCCACCTGGGCGGCGGACCCGGCCCAGCGGTTCCGCCCCGGCCTCCAACTCGTCCACGCCCTTGCGGACTGTGGTCTCGCTGACCCCGGCCGCCTGGGCGACCGCCCGGATCCCGCCGTGGCCCAGGATCCGGGCCTCGGCCCCCATCAGCAGACGGCGCTGCCTCTCATCCAGATGTGGAGACAACACCGCGAACTTCAGGCCGAGTTGATTACGGACCTCGCCAGATATGCGCATACCACACCAACGAGCCGAACTGCGGGAAGCAACACCTTGATTCTCTGCGAGCCCTAAGGGAGTCGATTCGGCGGCGGTTTTGACTGTCTCGATGTCGGCGTATCCGGGTTCGATCAACCAGTTCAGGACTCCGTCGACCAGAATGTCCGGAATTGAGGCCGCTCCGACCGTGAGGAAAACCTTTCAGTCAGGCGGCGTCGATTTCACCCCCTCCTTCTCAGTGGACGACTCTCACTTGATAGACAGCTGTACCCCTTCTTCAGTGGACCAGACGTCACGGTAGAAGGAAAGGTTTCGCCGCGTGGCAGCCGTGAATGCGTTGGCAGTTTACTCATACAGCCTTGTGGCGGAACATCACGGAAGCGGGACAGTGAACCTCTTTCATCCTGAATAGTCGCAGGTCAGCAGGGATTGAATGGCCTGGCCGGTGCGGCTGACACGTCGGATTGAGCCGCGTGCTCTGCGCATGATGCGCCAGGACTTGAGCTGGGCGAAGGCGCGCTCGCCGGTGCTGGGAATTCCGCGAACGGTATGGGCTGTGACCGGTGGTCATGCAGTCCTTACCTTCTTTCTCGGCTTGATTCCGGTCGTTCGTAGAAGTTCCAGGGATACCGGGTGTGGCTGTCATGCGTCTGCCTTCAGGTGACTCCGGAGGATTGGCCACCCAGCACCCCGCGACGACTCAGCCGATGCCGGAGGCTACTGCGTCGCCTGCAACACCGCTCAAGCAGGGAGCGCCATACGGCACCGTCCCCCAGCCCAGGATTCTGCCCCCACTGTGGCCTTGAGCCTCTTCCCTCCTCCTGCGGACGCGGCGCCTGGCGGTGCTGACATGCGCTTTCTTCGCCCCGACCCAGGTGGACTCCGTCCCGCCCCCGGCTGGTGACCGGGGCCAATGGGGGACTCGCTCCCCGGGCCCTGAATCAACGCGTTCACGCTTTCCGGCCTGCCCGGTGAGTGTGGGCCTCGGGTCGCCGGACAGTCGTTCTACTACGGCCTTCTTCGCCCTCGACCCCACCGCGAATTGACGTGGGCCCTTGCTCCTAGACGCTGCTACGGCAGGCACGGCGGAGGCTCTGGCTACTTTTCGTCCAGGGCCAGCACCGCCTCAAGACGCCCACCCCTTCGCGGGAAGTGGACCTGCCCCGGTCCAGTCACCCAACGCAGGAGCCCGAAATGAATTTGGACCAGGAACGTACCGTCGTCACCGTTGCCGAATGTGCTGCCACCCCCAGCACCGGCGCCCGGATCGCCGGGCTCGGGACTTACCGCCCGGCGACGGTCGTCACCAACGACTCAGCCGCCAACCGCGCAGGCGTGGATTCCCAGTGGATCGAGCAGCGCGTCGGTGTGCGCGAACGCCGTCACGCCGACGGCGGCGAAACGGTGGTGGCCATGGCGGCTGCGGCCGCCGAGAAGGCCCTCGCGGACGCGGGCGCCACCGCCGCCGATGTCGACGTGGTCATTCTGGCGACCTGTTCGATGCCTACCCCGATGCCCAACGGGGCGGCCTCAGTGGCCGCCCGCGTCGGGTGCACAGCGGCAGCGGGATTCGATGTGAACGCTGCCTGCTCCGGTTTCAGTCATGCGCTGGCCATCGCCGATGCCCTCGTCCGTGCCGGTACCGCCCGTCAGGTGCTTGTTGTCGCCTCGGAACGCATGAGCGACTGGATCTCGGCCACGGACCGGGCTACTGGCCCGATCTTCGCTGACGGCGCCGCCGCCGCGCTCGTGGCTCGTGCCGAGCAGCCCGAGATCTTCCCCATCGCCTGGGGCAGCGACGGCCACCGCGCCGCCCTGATCGCGATCTCCGCTGAGAGCGGCTACATGGAGATGGCCGGCCACAAAGTGTTCCGCTGGACCACCAACGCGTTGCTGCCCGCGATCGAGGGCGCCTGCGCACGTGCCGGGATCGCTCCGCGCGAGTTGAAGGCGTTCGTCCCGCATCAGGCGAACCTGCGCATCATCGACGCCCTTGCCCACGCCATCGACGCCCCCGCCATGGTGACCGCGACCGACGTGGTCGTCTCCGGCAACACCTGCGCCGCGTCCGTTCCCCTCGCCTTCCACGCCCTGCGGCAGAGCGGACAGATCCACAGCGGCGACCCGGTCCTGCTCTTCGGTTTCGGCGCCGGCCTCACCTATGCCGCCCAGGTCGTTCTCTGCCCCTGACGCAGCACCCGCCCGCCTCTGTCCCGCCCCGGGCACCGACGGTGCCCCTACCCTCTGGAGGATTGGATGAGCTCCGACATGAACACTCTGACCGAGGACATCCGCAGCATGATCGCCGACCTCGCTCAGTGCCCCCTGGACGGCGTCCGGCCTGACAGCCGACTGCTGGAGGACCTGGGCCTGGACTCCCTCCAGATCACCGAACTCGCCCAGAAGATCGAGAACATGGTGGGCAGGCCCGTCGACGAGGATCTGCTCAACGCCGACGGAACCAGCGTCGCGCACTGCGCCGAGATCGCCGCCGGGCCCTGACTTCCATGGGCTTTCCCGTCGTGCGTAGCCGCTGAGGCGCCGTACCGGTCAGCGCCCGGTCGCTGCCCCGCCCGTGCCCGCCACCACGCCCGCCCCCCTCACCGAAATGGGGCCCCTTGCCGTGAACCTTCCCCTGCCGCTGCCGACCTCCGAAGGCCTGGCCACACTGCCGAGCTGGGCCGAGATCACCCGCGCCATCTTCCAGAGGGCCGCGCCGCTCCACGCCCGTGCGATCAACCCGCTGCGCGCAGCTTCCACTTCCGCGCGTGTGCCCGCCACCGCCGCACGAGACGCCGCGCGGACACAGCACCCGCGGAACACGCGCCCTGCACCGACCGATGGCCGTCCCGCGCCGGTGCGAGACGGCCCGGCTTCGGGCACCGCGCATGCCAAGGTCATTCTCCTGGGCGAGCACGCCGTCGTGTACGGTGCGCCCGCGGTGGCCGTCCCTCTGCCCACAGTGACCTGCCGCGCCACGGTGCAGCATCGCGTCGAGGGCCCCGCCGGACCGGGAGGCCTGCGCCTGACCTCCCGTTGGGAGCCCAAACCGGCAGAGCCCCTCACCTCTCACGACGTGCCTCCTGCCCTGCGGCGACTCGTCGACGCCCTGTGGCAGCGCGCCGGCGCAGCCGACCCGCCGCACCTGGACATGGAGGTGGCCAGCGCCATCCCGCCGGCCCGGGGACTGGGTGCCAGCGCCGCCGTCGCCCGCGCGGTGACCGGGGCACTCGACGCTCTGCTGGGCCTGCACTTGAACGCCGCTGAAATCTTCGCCTTCGTCCAGCTCGCCGAGCGGGCGGCCCACGGCAATGCGTCGGGCATCGACGCCCTCACCACCGGCAGCACCCGCCCGGTGGTGCTGTGTGGCGGTCGCCCCACCACGCCAATGGTCGGCACCGATGCCTGGATCGTCGTCGCCGACAGCGGCACCTGCGGCAGCACACACCAAGCCGTCACCATGCTGCGCACCGCCTTCGATGCCCGGCCCCCACGGCAACAGCAGTTCCTGGCCCGGTCGACCGCGCTCACCGAACACGCCCTGCGTGCTTTGCGGGACGGACGCCTTGAGGACCTGGGCCGCTGCCTGACCGACACCCATCAGATGCTGTCCGAGCTGCGGCTGAGCACCCCACGCCTCGACCGCCTTGTGCACGCCGCCCTCGCACACGGCTCCCTCGGAGCCAAAGTGAGTGGGGGCGGACTGGGCGGGTGCGTCGTCGCGCTGGCCCGCAGCGCGCCGGACGCCGACGCCCTGGCCTCCCACCTCACCCAGCACGGGGCCATCCGTACCTGGACCACTGCCGTCCAGGAAGAGGAGCCGACATGAGCGCGGGCTGGGCGACGGCTGTCGCGCACCCGAACATCGCGCTGGTCAAGTACTGGGGGAAACGCGACGACGACCTGATCCTGCCGCTGGCGGACAGCCTGTCGATGACTCTCGACATCTTTCCCACCACCACGACCGTGCGCCTCACCCCGCACCGCAGACACGACACGGTCCTCATCGACGGAGGCCCTGCCACCCCCGAGGCCCTGCACCGCGTCACCGCTTTCCTCACCCTGGTGCGCACCCTGACGGGACGCACAGAGCCCGCCACGGTCGAGACACGCAACACGGTGCCGGTCGGTGCAGGGCTGGCGTCCTCGGCTGCCGGATTCGCCGCCTTGGCCCTGGCAGCCGCCACCGCCTACGAAGCCGGCCTCTGCCCGACCGGACTGTCCCGGCTGGCGCGCCGCGGCTCGGGGTCGGCCTGCCGCTCGGTCTTCGGCGGCTTCGCCTGGTGGCACGCCGCCCACCCCACCGACCCCAACCCCGACCAGACGTCCTACGCCGAGCCCCTGCGCCACGTGCCACTGGACGTGGCACTGATCGTGGTACTGCTGCACACCGGCACCAAAGCGACCTCCAGCCGTGACGCCATGGCCCGTACGGTCCGCACCTCGCCTCTGTTCGGCGATTGGATCGCCGCAACCCGCGACGACGTCCCGGCCATGCGTGCGGCTCTCCAGGAGGGCGATCTCCCACGGGTCGGGGCGATCGCCGAACGCAACGCCCTGGGCATGCACGCCACGATGGAATCCACCACGCCCCCCGTCGTCTACCGCACCACCGCCTCCCACCGCCTTCTCGACCAGGTGCGCGCCATGCGCGACCGGGGAGAGCGGACCTGGGCGACGATGGACGCCGGGCCCAACGTCAAAGTCCTGTGCCCCGCGGCCGACGCGGTGCGTCTCGCCGAGGAACTGACGGCGGTGTCCGGGTGCCCCACGGTCGTCGCCCGCCCCGGGCCGGCCGCGACCCTCACCGCCGTGAGCCTGCCGTGAACGCGCCCCTCGTGCGCCGGGCGCCCGGCAAGCTCCTCATCGCCGGCGAATACGCCGTGCTTACCGCAGGTCGGCCCGCCGTCGTCGCAGCTCTCGACCGCTACGTCAGCGTCACCGTCGCTCCTGCCCAACACGCCGACGTCGAGCTTTTCACCGACCTCCTCGACAGGCCGTTGTTGCTGCGCCGCAAGAGCCACGGCCTGGCGCCCGTCGGCGGCACCGGCGCCAGTGCCTCCCCGCCCGCGGCCTTCGTGCATCTCCTCGCCGTCCTGGCCACCGTGGACGAACTGACCACCGACCTCGGACTGCCCCTGACGCCGGTGCGACTGGGTGTCACATCAAACCTGCACGAAAACGGCGTCAAGATCGGCCTCGGCTCGTCCGGCGCAGTCACCGCCGCCGCCACCCACGCCCTCACCGACTACCGAGGCCTGCACCTCACCGCCGAACTCCGGCTGCGGCTGGCCCTGCTCGCCACCGTCATCGCCGACCCCCACGCCTCTGGCGCCGACGCTGCCGCCAGCACCTGGGGCGGCTGGATCCGCTACACCGCACCCGACCGGGCACAACTCCGCCGCACCGTGCACTGCCACGGTGTCGCTGCCACCCTGCGCGCACGCTGGCCCGCCCTGTCACTGCGGCCGCTCCCACCCCCGCCCGTCGCCCTGCAGGTCTGCTGGACGGGCAGCCCGGCGTCCACCCCGGCCCAGGTGGGCCGCCTGCAGGACACCACCTGGTGGAACGGCGACGCCCACCACCAGTTCCTCACCGACAGCGACCACCTCGTCGACGACCTCGTCCACGCCCTGGACTGCGCCGATCAACAGGCGGCCGTCCACGCCGTCGACGCCGCACGAGCGCTCCTCGCCGACCTTGACGGGCAGACGTCCCTGGGGATCTTCACCCCCGCTCTCGGCGCACTGTGCGACGGTGCCCAAGCCGCCGGCGGCTCCGGCAAGCCGTCCGGCGCAGGCGGCGGGGACTGCGGTATCGCCCTGCTGCCGCCCCACGCCGAACCGGCCACCCTGCACCGCCTCTGGAAGACCGCCGGCCTCACGCCCCTGACCGTGCGCACCGCCGCCCGAGAAGCCACCCACCTGCCGGACGCCATCGGACCGGACCCCGCCTGCGTGCTGCCCGCCCCACCAGTGCCGACCCCGAGGACCCCCTTATGACCGCCTCACGCAAGGACGACCATGTCCGCCTGGCCGTCGCCCAGCACACCGACACCGTCCACCCCACCCCATCCCCTTTCCCACCCAGCGTGTTCGACGACATCCGCTTCGTACATCACGCCCTCGCCGGCACCGACCGCCATCGGGTCGACCTGCGCACCCGCATCGCCGACCACACCTGGCAGGCGCCGCTGTACATCAATGCCATGACCGGGGGCAGCCCCAAGACCGCGCAGATCAACCGCGACCTGGCCACCGCCGCCAGAGAGACGGGTCTGGCCATCGCCACCGGCTCGATGAGCCCCTACCTCAAGGACCCCGCGACCGCCGACACCTTCACCACGGTGCGCACACAACACCCGCACGGCTTCGTGATGGCCAACGTCAACCCCGACACCACACCCGAACAGGCCCGCCGCGCCGTCGGCCTGCTGCAGGCCAACGCCCTGCAGATCCACCTCAACACGGTCCAGGAGAGCGTCATGCCCGAAGGAGACCGCTCCTTCGGCCACTGGCCCGCCGGAATCGAAGCCATCACACGGGCGGTCGACGTCCCGGTCATCATCAAGGAAGTCGGCTTCGGCCTCAGTGGACGCACCGTCACCCAGCTCGCCGAACTGGGAGTCGCGTTCGCCGACGTCGCGGGAAGCGGCGGCACCAATTTCGCCCGAATCGAGAACGGGCGCCGCGCGCACGCTGACTACGCCTACCTCGAAGGGTGGGGCCTGAGCACCCCGGCCGCCCTCCTGGACGCCCGAGAGCACGGTCTGCCCCTGCTCGCCTCCGGCGGAATACGCCACCCGTTGGACATGGCGCGTGCCCTGGCTCTGGGAGCCGAAGCCGTCGGGGTTTCAGGCACGTTCCTCACCACCCTGATCACCCACGGCACCGGCGCCCTCATCGAGCAGATCACCACCTGGCTCGACCACCTCACCACCCTGATGACCCTCCTCGGGGCCCACCACCCCCACCAGCTCACCACCTGCGAACTGGACATCACCGGAAACCTGCGCAGCTTCCTCGACCATCCCCCTGCCCCCTTCACGCCCAAGGAGAGCCCACGGTGACCATCCACCCCACGTATCCCCCCGCCGTCCCGGCGCCACCTGCCGACGGCCCCACTCCCCTCCCCACCCGCTGGGTCGGCCCCCTGCGCATCACCGGTAACGCCGCGACCGGCGAGACGCACGTGCCCCTGGCCACCTACGAGTCACCGATGTGGCCCTCGGTCGCCCGAGGCGCACGCACCTCCCGAATGGTCGACGCCGGTATCAAAGTCACCGTCGTCGACGACCGCATGACCCGCTCCATCCTGCTCCGGGCCGCCGATGCCGAAGGCGCGTGGACGGCCGCCCAGGCCATCCACGCCCGCACCGACGAGCTGCGGGCCCTGACGCAGCAGAGCAGCCGCTACGCCGAACTCCTCGCAGTGCGCCACGAGATCACCGGGCCCCTGCTGTTCGTCCGGTTCGAATTCGCCACCGGCGACGCCGCCGGTCACAACATGGTCACCCTGGCTGCCGACCGTCTCCTGAACCATCTCCTCACCCACATACCCGGCGTCGCCTACGGATCGATCTCCGGGAACTACTGCACGGACAAGAAAGCGACCGCGATCAACGGGATCCTCGGCCGCGGCAAGAACACCACCGCCGAAATCCTCCTCCCGAAGTCCCTCGTCGCCCAGCACCTGCGCACCACGGCCGGCAAGATCGCCCAACTGAACGTGGACAAAAACCTTATCGGCACCGTCCTGGCCGGTGGGATCCGCTCCGCCAACGCCCACTACGCCAACATGCTTCTCGCGTTCTACCTGGCCACCGGCCAGGACGCCGCCAATATCGTCGAGGGCTCGCAAGGCATCACCTACGCAGCCGACCGGGATGGCGACCTGTACTTCTCCTGCACCCTGCCAAACCTCATCGTCGGCACCGTCGGCAACGGCAAAACCTTTGCCGCCGTTGACGAAGCCCTCATCCACCTGGGATGCCGCGAACCGCGCCCCACCGGGCACAACGCCCGCCGCCTCGCCGCCCTCGCGGCTGCCACAGTCCTGTGCGGCGAACTCTCCCTGATGGCCACCCAAACCAACCCCGGCGAACTGATGCGGGCCCACCTCCGCCTTGAACGCCGCAACGGAGCCCGCCATGACCACTGACCCGCCCGTCGGCATCCACGATCTGTCCTTCGCCACCACCAGCCTGGTCCTCACCCACGACGAACTCGCCCGGCACACCGGCGCCAACCCCTCCAAGTACCACTACGGCCTCGGCCAGCGCGCCATGAGCATCCCGGCCGTCGACGAAGACATCGTCACCCTCGCCGCCAACGCCGCCGCCCCCCTCATCGAACGCCACGGCAGCGGCACCATCCGCACCCTGCTCTTCGCCACCGAAAGCGGCATCGACCAATCCAAAGCCGCCGGCATCTACGTCCACCGCCTGCTCGGCCTGCACCCGGGCGTGCGCGTCGTCGAACTCAAGCAGGCCTGCTACGGCGCCACCGCCGCCCTCCAACTCGCCTGCGCCCTGGTGCGCACCGACCCAACCCAGCGCGTCCTGGTCCTGGCCAGCGACATCGCCCGCTACGACCTCGACAGCCCCGGCGAAGCCACCCAAGGCGCCGCCGCAGCCGCACTCCTCGTCGCCGCCCACCCCGCCCTGGCCACCGTCAACGCCCCCTCCGGGCTCCACACCCACGACACCATGGACTTCTGGCGACCCACCTACCGCACCACCCCCCTCGTCAACGGCAAAACCTCGCTCGACGCCTACCTGCGCGCCCTCGACAGCACCTGGCACGACTACCAGACCCACCACGGGCTGTCTCTGGAGAAGATCCACACCGTCTGCTACCACCAGCCCTTCACCCGCATGGCCCACAAGGCCCACCACCACCTCCTGCAGACCCATGGCGCACAACCCACGCCCGAAGCCGTCCACAACGCCATCGCCCCCACCACCGCCTACAACGAGCTGGTCGGCAACAGCTACACCGCCTCCCTCTACCTGGCCCTCGCCGCCCTCCTGGACAGTGACACCCCCCTCGAAGGCAAAACGATCGGGCTGTTCAGCTACGGCTCGGGCAGCGTCGCCGAGTTCTTCACCGCCACCGTCCAACCCCACTACCGCACCACCCTGCACACCTCCGCCCACCAACAGGCCCTCACAGCACGAGCCCCTCTCACCTACGCCTCCTACCTGGACCTGCACACCGAGCAGCTCCCCAAAGACGGCAACACCTACCGGTCGCCCCGCCAGACCCGTGGGCGCTACCGCCTCGCCGGGATCGACGCCCACCAGCGCCTCTACGAGCCCACCGGGGGATGACGTCCGCGCTCCGCCCCATCACCAGCAACAGGACATCGCCCCGCAGGACAGGGCCACGCCCGCCACCACCGAGGAAGGCACCGCCTCATGAACCTCACCCCCACCTCCTACGCACCGAACGCCGGTACCGTGGACCTGGACGCCGCCCGCACCCGGGTGAACGAGCGGCTGGCCTCCTTTCTGGCCGACCGCGCACGGCGCGACGGCGGCGAGACATTGCCGCCACTGGCCGCGACCGTCCTCAACGACTTCGTGGGAGCCGGCGGCAAACGCATCCGCCCGCTCCTGTGCGTCCTGGGATGGAACGCAGCCACCGGTGCTGCCCTGGTACCCGACGAAGTCATCGACGCTGCCTGCGCGCTGGAACTCTTCCACGCCTTCGCGCTCATCCACGACGACGTCATGGACGCCTCCGACACCCGCCGCGGCCGCCCCACCGTCCACCGCGCGCTCACCGACCGCTATCGAGAGGGCCGCTCCGACAGCCTGGCCCGCCGCGTCGGCGAGGGAGCCGCCGTCCTGGTCGGAGACCTGGCCCAGATGTGGGCCGACGAGCTGCTGCACACCGCCGACCTGACCGACGACCGCCTGCGCGCCGGGCTCCGCGTCTGGGACACGATGCGCCATGACGTCATGCAGGGCCAGATCCTCGACGTCACCGCCGGCGGACGGCCCACCAACGACGTGGACCGCGCCATGGCCATCGTGCGTCACAAGACGGCCGGCTACACCATCGAGCATCCCCTCCTGCTCGGCGCCACCCTCGCGGACGCGCCCCCGGACATGCTGCACGCGCTGAGCGACTTCGCTGTGCCGCTGGGCGAGGCGTTCCAACTCCGCGACGACCTGCTGGGTGTTTTCGGTGACCCGCAGAAGACAGGCAAGTCGCACCTGGACGACCTGCGCGAGGGCAAGCACACGACGCTGATGGCTCTGGCCCTGCAGGGCGCGGCACCGCACCAGGCCGCCGTGCTGCACCGCCTCCTCGGAGACGCCGCTCTCAGCACGGCGGACGCCGAGCAGATCCGGGGCATCCTCGCCGACAGCGGTGCCCGCCAACAGGTGGAGGACATGATCGAAGAGCGACGTGTCCGAGTGCTGCATCTGTTGAAGACCACCCGCCTGCTGTCCCCCGCGGCAGTACTCCACCTGCGGGCTTTGGTCGACTTCGCCACCCACCGTGTCTCCTGAACTTTCTGTGCTGGTGGGGTCGGTCGACGTTTGTGCGCGGTGGTCCGGACGAGGGGTGGTGTGTCGGGAAGAACGTCGCATGACGTCCTGCCAGGGTGAAGCGCGGGCGCTATGCGTCCCGTGCGGCGTGCCAGGCCGAGAGCGGTCCATGCTGTGGAGGAGCGACGGGTGCGGGTGCGCACTGTTTCGAACAGCCGGCAGGCTTTTGTCCCTGCCTGAGCGAAGGCCGCCCATGCACGGCTGCCCCGCCGCCACGACGGGCAGGACTCCCATCGACAGGTGGTAGTCGGTCGCCCCCGTTCGGGTGTGGGCGTCGCCTGCTGCACGGCGACCCCGGGCGTGGTCGACATCGACTCTCATGCCGCGCCGGTCCCCGAGCGCAGCCGTCCACTGCCCGGCATTCCCATCCATGAGGCAGTCGACCTCAAGAGCCTGGCACCTTCAAGCCAGCGAGCAATCGAGGACTGCTCGACGAGAAGCAGGCCAGGTCACTGGAGGGGCACACGGTCGCGATAGCCCGTCGCCTCGCCGTTGGCCGACAGGGATCCCACTGAGCCTCGCTCGGAGGCTTGCCGTGCCTGTCCGGCCGCAGTCGGTGAGGCACTCATCGTGCTGGGGCGAGCGCCGGAACTGGGTGCCAACGGTGCCGGACGAACGCTGACAGCATCAGCGTGCTCGACAGTGCCAGGCTGTAGCAGCCTTCCGTTCTCCCAAGGGAAATCATGGACGGAGGTTTCCACCGTGCTGGTGACAGAGGTGTCGTCGTACTGCCGTGACGGGCGGGGGTATGCGCAGCCGTATGCGAAGGGGTCGTCCATGAGGGCAATGCTCGGACACTCAGTAGGGCCCAGGTAGCGACTGGTGACGATGACGACCTGCAGAAACGGTTCACGTTAGGCCATATGCAGTAGTGCCTTCGCCAGTTCCACGGAGGAGAGATGGGCGAGCGGTGTGGCGGGAAGACGCCCGTCACGGGTCAGGCAGGGCGCGAACCCTCCGTGCGTGGTACAGGACGGTTGCCGCATGGCGCTGGTGCTGATGAGGCCGCAGGGCCTTTCGCATCTGCGTGAAAGCCTGGGCTACGCGGACGGACCGCAGGTGTGGGTAGTGGTCGAGAAAGGCGTGCCAGTGGGCGCATGCGGCCTCCAACTGGCCGGTGCGCAAGAGGGTGTCCGCAAGACCGGCGTGGGTGAGGGCTCTGGCGCGGCGCTCACTGTCGGGACGCGCCTGCAGGGCTGATGACAGTGCCCGGGTTGCTCCGGGCAAGTCGTCAAGGGCGAGGAGAGTTTGGGCTCTTTGATAGTCCAGGCCCGCCCTGGGGTAGTCGGTGAACGGGCCGGCCGGAGTGCTGGCGCGGTCATGTTGCTTCTCCGCTGCGACGAGGTCGCTGACTGCCGCATGCCGAAGGTGCAGGTACGCGTGAGTGAGAGCGCGCTGGCTCAACACGAAAGCCGATGCGGCCGGTTCAGCGTGGCGACCGACTGCGTCTACCGCGGTGTCGATGAGATGTCGCGCGTGCTGGTGGTGCCCCAGGCGCAGTGCCTGCAGGCTCATGGCGCGCAAGGTCACGGCGTACAGACATGAGTCACCGGCTTCGCGGGCGAGGCCGAGCCCAGTGGTGTAGTAGCGCTGCGCCAGGCCTGGGTAACCGGCGTCTTCACTCATGCGAGCAAGCAGGTGGGTGAGTTGTGCGCCGCCGGTGAACAGCTCACGGCGCAGTGAGGCAGAGGCAGTGCGGGTGATCAGGAGGCGACTGGTCTCGTCGGCGAGGTAGGCGATCAGGGCGGTGCGTGGGTGCGCACCACCGTGGCGTTCGGTGAGTTCCGCGAAGAGAGGGATCATCTCCTGCAGCCTCTGGGCATCAGCCGGCGTGGCGCTGCCGGCACTGCGTATTCGGGCGGGGGGCGGCTCCGCAGGTTTCCACATCAGCGGCTCCCCCGCGTCGGCCAGGCTGTACACGGTTCTGGTCAGAAAGACCCGACGCGTGGGGTCGATCTCCTCACGGCACAGCGCAGCGAGATGGTGTACGGCATCACCGCCTTTGGGGGGTTGGGACGGGTGGGATGCCTGGGGCGTCTGGGTGAGTCCGGTGTCGGCGGTGGTGACCAGGCGGTTGCAGCGGCGGCTGAAGGCCAGGGCTACCAGGTCGGGGACCGGTGGTCGGGGGCGGGAGCCGGTGAGCCAATGGGCGACGGCGGTGCGGTCGTAGCGCAGAGCCAGGGATTGGGCCGCGCCCAGGGCGTTTACCGTCCGCGCCAGATCCGCCGCGCTCCAGCCGGCTTCGGCCAGCAGGGCAGCTAAGCGATGGTTACGCTCCCGACGTGCCATAAGCCCTCCCAGGATGGAATCTCTACGTGACCTTCCCGGCGCCCCGAGAGCGGAAGCGCCCGTTCAACGCGTGCACGCCCCGCCCAGGTCGAAGCACGTTCGGTTATCACTCGGCGGGTAGTTCGAGAGAAGACGTGCAGTCACGAACCTGTTGGGGTCACGAAATCGAAGGCAGTCACCACACCGTCAACCGTTGCGGGAGGTTATCCATGCCGATGAGGACGCCGACGTCCTCACAGAGCCTCAAACTCGGCGGCGCGGCGGCGGCGGAGCGCGCCATGAGGAGTCCGTCCATGGGAGGCGGCTGCGGCCGCCCTTCACCAGGAGCGGCTGAAGGCAACGGGCTTTGCCGACCATAACCCGGTCAACGGACCCAGCGGAGCCTGCGAGGCCGACTACGCCATAGCCTCCGGCACCGACACCGGCACCGGCCAGATTTCCGTCACGAAGGCAGCCGCCCTGCCCGTACCCGAAACCATCAGGGGGCGAGCCCGGCCGTCGCTCTGCTGGACCGGACAGGCGGCAGACGCGTCTCGTCGGGCGGCGCAGACAACGGCATCGACCGCGCGCGGCGGCCTCACCGTCCCGGTCCGTGTCATCACCCACCGCAGCAGCTGATAGGAGCCTCCGACGACGATGAACGAGTCGACCGTGCGACCTATTTCGGCCACATCCGCAAAGAGCATAGATACCGACGTCTTCGACGTGGGCGGACGGTTAGCACCCTGTCCGCCCACCCAGCTATTCGCTAGATCGCCGGCCCAGGCCGGCCACCGGGTCCAAGCGAGTCCGGTGCGGTCTCCGATTCGCGGCATACCGACGCCGAGTCGGGCACGAGTGGCTGGCACGCTGCTGCGGGAGGTTGCCCCCGGGGGGCGTACCACCGACAAGGCCCTCATCGCGGCGCCGATGCCGACCGCAACGGGGGTGGCGCGCGGTGCCGGCTCTTTCTGCACGGTCCACGCGACCGTCGCTGCACAGGCCAGCACCGTGTGCCCGAGCGCGGTGGTGCTCGCCTCACCGCGCTCGTTGTGCGCCGAAGCGAAACCGGCCATCGAAAAGGTCGAACCACTCTTCACCCAGGGGAAGAACCACGTCCATGTTCGTCAACAGATCACCCACGACCCTGCGGGCGAATTGGGCGACGTGGCAACGGCCCCGAACAAGCTCGATCAGCTACCGAACGAGGCGACGGTCGCCTCACCGATATGGACCGCTTCACTTGCGGAATCCGTCGCAAATGCCACTGACACGATGGGTCCGAGCGCCTCATGAACACGATGCCGACTCCCCGCCCTGGGCTGACTGACCCGAGTCATACCGCTACCAGGCCCGTCGCCTGTGCCGGCTCGTCTCCCTGGCCCGCAGACACAATTCCTGTGATGGCTGCAGCCCACCGGGCACTGGACCGTGCCGTCGATACCGCGGTGGCCCTTCAGCGGAACGATGGTTCGTGGATGGAGCTTCCAGACGCGCGGATCTTCGACACCGCTTTGGTCGCCATCGCTCTGAGCCGCGCGAGAATCGCACCGCCAGAACCCATCGCCAAGGCCCAGAGCTGGCTGCGCCAAGCTGCACCCCAGCGGCACGACGCCGATGTCCACGACGTCGAGGCCTGGCTGCGTGATTGTGCGCTCGCCTCCGGATCGGCGCCCTCCCGTTCCTTGCCCACGGGGCTCAACCCCACACGCTCTCTCCTGTTCGCCGCGATGGCGGAGGTCCCGGCCGCAGAACTGATCAGTCAGGTCGCGGAGCTACGGGCCGCCGCCCAGGGACGACGGTTGAAGCAATGGCACCAAGCAATCATCGACTCGGTCGAGATCATCGCATTGACGAGATGCCGACGGCCCACACCGTCAAGCCTGGTCGACCGGCTCGAAGAAGCCCTGTGCCTGGACGGGTCCCTTTGCAACATGACAGCCGTCACTGCGCTCTGCCTGCTGGCATTCTCCCAGCTGCCCGATCCACCTCCAGCCGCGCGACGATGTCTGGAATATCTGCTCGGCCAGCAGCGCGACGACGGCACATGGCGCTACATCCCCCTTGAAGTCTGGGACACCACTCTCATGGTGCGCGCTTTGCGCCGCCACCCTCAGTTCAGCCGCGACGCCCTGGAGCCAGCCTTCGACTTCATCGCCGGCGCCCAATCACCTGATGGTGGATGGGGGGCGATGCAGGGCCTCGAATCGGACAACGACACCACAGGGTCGGCGCTGATCGCCCTCGCGGAGACCGCCCACAGCCGGCAGGTTTGGCCCGCCGCCGAACGGTTCGCGTTACGCACCCAGCGTCCAGACGGTCTCTGGACCGCCTGGCAGTCGGCCGACGACACCATCGTCGAACCCGATGTCGTCGCCCATGTCGTCACCGGTCTCACAGCCCATGCGACCACGATCGTCGACACCACTCCGGCCCTCACGTGGCTCGCCCGCCAAACGGAGGGAAACACCGGCTGGTACACGCCGTTCAGCTATGCAACAGCTGAGATCAGTACCGCGCTCGGCCCGGCTGCCCCCCGCAGCCGCCACGCCTACTCTCAACTCCTCGAACAACAAAACACGGACGGAGGTTGGCCCGCGCTCGCGGGACAATCCAACTCCTCACCCGCTGCCACGGGCTTGGCCCTCGCCACGATCGCCCGCCTCCCGCAGGACCTCGATACGGAACGAGTCATTCGCCGCTCCCTCGCCTTCCTGATCGACACCCAGCTTGCCGATGGCACCTGGCCAGGCACGCCCATCCTGGCTGGGCCCCGCCCCTTCCTCACGCACTACCCCGTCCAGACGCACGCCTTTGTCACCACAGGCCTTGCAACCCTCGCAGACAGGGCCGGCATGCGGGAGCGGGAGTGATAGGTGTCAGTCGGCCCCGCACGCGCCTGGCGATCTTCGACATCGACGGCACTCTCGCCGAAGGTCTGTTAGCCGGTCCGCTCCCCGACCACCTGCGACAGACAGGTCTGGGCAGTCTGGAGGGACACCAGCTCCTTCATGACCATCTTGCATCGCTAGGCCCTGACGGGCTGGAGGACACCCAGGCAGCCCGACACGCCTACGAGCTGTATGCCGCAATGTTGGCGGGCACCGCGGTAGGCGCCGTACGGAGGGCCATCGATGAACTCTGGCAACTACGGCGTGCAGTCCTCTTCTCCTTCGCACGCCCCTTGCTCGCCGAGCTCCGCGAACGGGGCTACACGCCGGTGCTGTTGTCAGTCGGCCCGCAGGAACTGGTCCGGCGGGTCGCCACCCACCTCTTCGTATCCAGGGCATGGGGCACCTCGCTCGAAGAACTGAACGGTGTCTACACCGGACGGATCGCGGTCACCGTCGCCGGCAGAAAACCGGATGTGATCCGGGCGGCCTTCGGCGTCTTTCCCGTCGATTGGGCCGCATCGATCGCTGTGGGCAACTCCGCCGCGGACGCCGGTCTGCTATCCCTTGTCGGCCGGCCCATCGCCTTCGAGCCGACGTCCGCCCTTCGACGGCGTGCCGATGCCTGCAGCTGGCCGCTCGCCGACCGCACCACCCTCTCCGAGGTCCTCACCTCCCGGAGGTATCGCTGACCGCCAGTCGGCCTTGTGAGGTGCACTTGATCTCCTCGAGCTTCTACTACTGGCGGCGGACGGCCCCGGACCGGGCCGCCCGGCAGGCGGCCGACGCCCGCCTGGCAGCCCGGATACGGGCCGTGCACCACGAGTCGGACGGCACCTACGGAGCCCCGCGAACCACCGCCGCGCTCCGCGAGGAGAGCGGCGAGGCGGTCAACCACCAGCGTGTCTCCAGGATCATGCGGGTCTGCGGAATCGAAGGGGTCCGGTTGCGCCGCCGGCACCGCACCACCGACTCCGACCCGGCAGCCGTCAGGGCGCCCGACCTGATCGGACGCAACTTCACCGCCACGGCCCCGAACACGAAGTACGTCGGCGACATCACCTACCTGCCCATCGAGGGCGGGAAGTTCTGCTACCTGGCGACCGTCGTCGACCTCTCATCACGCCGTCTGGCCGGATGGGCGATCGCCGACCGCATGCGCGCGCCTGGTGACCGACGCCCTGGCAGCGGCGATCTGCACCCGCGGCACTCTCGCCGGATCGATCATGCACACGGACCACGGAGCCCGTACGCCAGCACCGTCTTCGCCGAAGCCTGCAGGTCAGCAGGGGTTCCGCGAAGCATGAGCGCGGTCGGGTCCAGAGCGGACAACGCGCTCGCCGAGTCCTTCAACGCGACCTTCAAACACGAGACCCTGAAGGGACGAAAGAGCTGGCCAACCGAGCACGAGGCCCGACTCGACGCCCTCCGATGGCTCCACCGCTACAACACCCGCCGCCGACACTCCCGCCTCGGACACTCCCGCCTCGGACAACGATCGCTTCCGAGAACGCCCCCACCTCACACCAACTACGCTGGCACAAGCCGCATAACCCGTGTCCGGGACTCGGAGTCAAGGCCCCTCCGGCGACGGGCTCGCGGTGGGTGCGCCGACCGAGTCGGCTGTGTGTGCCATGACTGCCGGGTCGAGGGGCTTGCCGCAGACCACGCTGCGCACGGTGAACTGCCACCTGTCCCTGGGCACCGCAGCAGACGCACAGCCCGGCGCCATCCATCACAAAGCGGCCCCGCAGCCATAGCGGGAACACGGACATAGTGTCCGCTGATCCCCGGCGTCGGCCCGGCCCCTGCCGGTCACGCGTGACCGGCAAACCGGACTCCTACCGACCCCTCGCTCGGCCCAGCGGACTCGGCCGCGCCGCGCCACCTTCCCGCCGTGCGTTTCCTCGCCTTTGTCCTCACGGGAGCCGGACGCTCTCTGAGGGAGGCCGGCGGCCTCCCTGCTCCAGGATGGGCATCCTGCGTTGGGCGAAGTGGTTCGGCTCCTCCCAACCGCAGCTCGTTCCGACATGTCCAGCCGCACGTCGCGACTGCTCCGGCGACGATCCGGCAGCGGCCCATCTCGCAGGCCGGAAACGGCAACGAGTGGGCCTTCTGTGTCCTGCGCCGATGG
Organism: Streptomyces sparsus; assembly: GCF_054776295.1. NCBI lineage: Bacteria > Bacillati > Actinomycetota > Actinomycetes > Kitasatosporales > Streptomycetaceae > Streptomyces > Streptomyces sparsus. The sequence continues at coordinate 16,111 of NZ_BAAHCA010000004.1, read as the reverse complement.
AACAGTTTCGCCAAACCCCACCCGCGGTGCCTGCTGCACAGGTGAGACCCGATCGGCGTTGGTGGCCTCGGGCGGGGCGAGGAGCGCCGACCCGACGGTCCCTTGCATGGCAGCTCCGCGGCGGGGACCCAGGAGTAGCGCCCGATCAGTCAGGGGTGGTCTCGCTCGGCTTCCGGCCGCCACCGGGTCCGGTCTGCCGACGGTCGTCCGGCGTCGCGCCGCCCGAAGTGGGTGGGGCGAGCGTCAGCGACACATCATCGGAATGGACCCGGCGCCGGATGTGGCTGATCGGCCCCAGTCCGCCGAGCACCTGTCCCAGCTGCTGTAGCGCCCGGGTCTGCCCGTCCGTGTCGAGCACGGTGATCGTGCTGACGTCGACGTCCTCGGGGCGCAGATGGGCCAGTGAGGGGATACTGCGTACCGGCAACCCCGCTTTGGCCGCCTCGGCCACACCGGTTCGCGCGATAGCGCAGGATTCCGACCCGGTGACCAGCAACACGTCGGACTGGTTGAGCGCGGAGACAACCGCCGTGTTGAGGTTGTCCATGGCATAGCACCATTCCCCGGGGTGCTGGCCCCTCAGCCGTGGAAACCGCGAGCGCAGCACGGTGAGGATGTCAGTCACCTGTGCCATGACGGCCCCCGGGGCGACAACGAAGGAAAGGCGTTCGGAATCCGCCACCTGGACGGTCGCGGCAGGCCCCGACGTGTCCACCCGGATCACCCGTCCGCGCGCGTCCATGTCATCGCGCACAGCGGCGGAGTCGAGCGGGGTTCCCACCACCAACACCTCGTCACCGCGGTCCAGGAAGCGCCGCAGCGCGCGTTGCGCGTACTCGGCCGAAGGGCAGACGACGTTTCTCGGGCAACCGCACACGTTGTGCGGCGACCGCGCGCCACCCGAGTGCTGCGCAGGCACCAGGACGGGCAGGGAGTGCCGCGGACCCGCCCCGGCTTGCTCCCCCGCCGCCAGCACGTAGAGCACTCGGCGCGTGCGGAGGACGTCCCGCCAGGATTCCACCTGCCGACGCGCGTACGACACGGCTGTCGCGTCCGCGTGGTCGACGGCGACCGCCAGGCCGCCATGACCTCCGTCCGGCTTCTCGTAGGAGACGGTGAAGACGAGGGATGCCGGGGTCGTCCGCTCGTGTGCCAGGGGTGCGGCAAGAGGCCGGGAGAACGCCACCAGGCCCGCCTTTCGTGCCTGCGCGGTGAGGACGAGGTGGGCTGGACAATCAACCGGCCCGCGAACGGGGTGCGTCCAGGACGTACCCACGGTGAGTGTTCCCGGTGCGACACGAAGGCCGGGTAAGCACAATTCTTCGAGCAGTACGCTTCGGTTCATCGTTCCTGACAGTCGTTGTGGAGTACGAGCAACACTACGCATACCCACGGAACTGCCATCACCACTTCCCCTTCCTGGTCAATACCCAAACAAACAACCTAACGAATAGACGTGCGGAGCCTTCTTGTTGCTCGCGGATGGTCAGACCCACTCATCCGCTGAAGGGACGGGCAGTCCGATGTCACGAAGTCTCCCTCCGGACCTCCAGCGCACGGCGCAGCAGCGTTGCTGCCGTTTGGTTCGCGGCGTGCGGGCGTATTCGTTCGATCAGAACACGTAGCCTGTTGTCGATACGCTCACTTTTCAAGGACGGAAGAAGGTCAAGGAAGGTGTTCCACACCTGACACGCGTGTTCAAGGTGCCCCATTTCCAACCGGGTTTCCGCCAACTCCGCGAGGCAGATCGCGCGGGATCGCTGTTCCTCCGCCGGCCGGTACCGCAGCGAAAGGTCGAGTTCCCTGACTGCTTCTGGAAGGTTCCCCTGAGAGCGGGCCACAGCCGCACGCTGCAGGGCCAGGGACCCCGCATGGAAGACGCCGATCCCCGGACCACTGCTCGACGACTGCTCGAGGAAGCGTTCGGCGGCCACCAGATGCCGGGCGAATTCGAGCTCGCCGAAAGACGCCTGCGTCACGGCCAGTTGCCCGAGCAGAAATGCACGCTGGTGTGGCGGGGCGTGGCGGGCTCCGATCTGCACGGCACGCTCAGCGAGCTCATGGGCATTTCCGAAATGGCGGATACTGTGGGCCTGGACGCTCAGCCCCCGCAATGCCAGAGCGTAGCCAAGCCTGTCGCCGGCCTCACGGGCCAGTTTGACACTGGCCAGATAGAAGTGTTGAGCCTCTGCTTGGCGCCCCGAATCGAAGAACATAAACCCGCACAGGTAGGCCAGTTGAGCCGCGACCGTGAACAGCTCCCGTCGAACGCCCGGTTTGGCCTCCGTTTTCAGCCGATCCAGCATCGTGGTGGTCAGGTATCGCCGCAACGGTTCCCGGACCTGCCCAGCACCGAAGGCTGCGTCGAAACGGGAGAACACGGCGAGCAACTCCTGGGCCGATGCCACATCGGCCATGTCGACCGACCGGCCGGTATCCCGCTGCGGTAGCGGGGGTTCCTTGGCGAACCTACCCCAGGCGGGAATCGCCAGCGCACCGATCGAGTAGGTGCCCAGCAGGCCGGCCTCGCGCCGGTCGACAGCCATTAGGGCGTGCTTGAGGTGCTCCACGCCACCTCCTTCCGCGGACAGACACCGGAGCGCCTCGTACGCCCAGGACGCACCATCCGCAAGGCCAGTGTCCTGGATCAGGACGGTCCTGCCGAGACGGCGTGAGAGCGCCTCGGCAACCAGCGCGGGTACAGGCGGCCGGGGCTGACTGCCGGCCAACCAGTGGGCGACCGCGGTGCGGTCGTAGTGCAGCGACATCCCCTCCTCCCCGCCGAGCGCGACCACCTCTCTCGCCAGTTGGGCACCACTCCATTCCGCCTCGGTCAGGAGCCTGCGCAATACCTGGTTCGGTGTACGCGCTCTGCGCACGCTCCCCCCGATCGGTTGACCACCGGCCTGAGCGGACGTTCAACGTCCGGAAACGTTCAACGCCTCCGGACCGACACATTCCGCTGCACGAGTGAACGCACAAGCAGACTTAGGTTGTGGCCACGTTCACGACTTCGTCCAGTGGCCAACGGACAGCGCACGACGCCTTCGCACGCGCCCCCTATGTGCCCCCATCGCCTGCCGGAATGAAGGATTGCAATGCCCACCAGCCAATCGCCGATCACCCGACCGCCGACCGAGCAGTTCAACTGCGCGCACTTGTTCCCCGGCCAAGGTGACTTCTCCGTGAGCACGCTCGTAGCAGCGGTCACCACCCACTCCGCCGTCCGGAAGGCAGCTGATCACGTCTTCGCGCAACTCGACCCGGTAGCACGGGAACGCGGCTTGCCCCCGCTCGGGCCCTGGCTCACCGGACCGGACCCGCCTACCGCACGGAACCTCTCACACGCGCCGCCCGGGACGTTGCAGATGGCTGCTTTCTCCGCGTCCATGACGGTCCACCACGCCTTGTGCTCGGTTCACGGACAACCGTCGGCGGCGATCGGGGTGAGTTTCGGCGAGATACCCGCCCTGACCGCTGCCGGCGCACTCTCACTCGCCGACGGGGCCCGCGCGGCACACGACCTCGGGGTCGTTCTGACCTCGTGCCCGGGAGGACTCACCCTGATCGCCTGCACGGTCCGGACCGCCCGGGAGCTCATCGATCGGGCAGGGGCGGAGAACTCGGTGGTGGTGGCCGTGATCAACGACGACCACTCGGTGGTCGTCGCGGGCCCCCTCGCATCACTCGCCCGCGTCGAGAAGGCAGCTGCGGACGCCGGGGCCGCCACCGCACGCCTCCGGCTCCCCTTCAGCTCCCACCATCCCGCACTGTCCGACGCGGCCGAGACCTTCACGAAGAACCTCCGGGCCTACGACACGGGAGTGCCCCGGTTCCCCGTGTATTCGGCGCTGACCGGGCGGACTTACCGCTCCGGGGACGACCTGCCGCGCCGGCTGGCCGACTGCCTGGTACGCCCCGCCTCGGTTCCGGAGGTGCTGCTCCGAGCCGTCCGGGAGGGCACGAACCTCCTCCTCGAGGCCGGCACCGGATGTGCCCTCACCAACAGCGCCAGGAGAGTCCTGATCGCGGATTCCGCACGGATCGGGCAGACCGCCGCCGTGCACGCGCCACTCGCCGAACCCGACTTCCCCTGGGCTCGCCCCCTCGACTTCCGCCCTGGAGAACGATGATGCCCTCTCCGTCGCCACTCACGGCCGCCGAAACCGAACTCGGCCGCCTCCTTCACGGCCCCTGCGAACCGGGGTTCTTGACCGAACTCCACCAGGCCTTGGCCGGGGCGCTTCCGCCGCCGGACGGGGTGACTCCCGGGCCCGGCGATCGCACCTCGCACCGCCTGAGAACGCTGAGCAAAGGCCTGCCTCCCGCTCGCCGACTCCTCGACACCCCCGCACACCTGTGCGCCCTGCACGCGTGGACGGCAGTGGCCGACCCCTCGCTGTGTCTTGCGGCTCTCGTCCACCACACGCTTTGCCTCGGATCAATCAGCAGACTGGCCCCGGACCCCGCGCCGCTGGAGGCCCGTATGGCCGCACTGGAGTCCGGCCGCGCCAAGGGTCTGTACCTGATCACCGAGGTAGGGCAGGCCAACAGCCACCTGGCCACCCGCACGCACGCCGAATTCGATACGTCGGAGGGCAGGTTCTTACTCCACACACCCGATCCGGCGGCCGCCAAGTTCTGCGGCGCGGGAACCCCGAACGTTCCCCAGACGGCCGTGGTACTCGCCCGGTTGACGCATGCGGGCTCCGACCACGGTGTCTTCGCGTTCGTGGTGGATCTCACCGACGAAAACGGACCATTGCCCGGCGTGGAGATGTCCTCGACCATGGATCTCGGCGCCCTCCCCCAGGACTACGTACAGGTCCGCTTCCGAAACGTCCGCGTACCGTACGCCCACTGGCTCGCCGACGGAGCGCTGCTGTGCTCCGACGGCACCTTCCGCGATCCGGTGACCTCCACGGACGAGCGACTGCAGCGCACCCTGCGGGTGGGTCAGGGACTGTGGGCAGTCATGCCCTCGGTGGCGGCCGCCACCTCTCGGCAAGCAGCCGCATCGGCCGTCAACTACGCCCGCCAACGCGGCACCCAGGGGCATTTGGCTCCCGGTGCACCTCTGCTCTCCTACCGTACGCAGCAGCGGGTGGTACTCGGCGCACTGGCGGACTCACTCGCTCTGACCTGCGCCGCGCACCGGGCCCGGGAACTGTGGACGGAAACCCTGGCCTCAGCCGCACCGGACTCCGACGCCCCACGGGCAGCCGGCTCCATGGGGTTCAGCCCGTGGGCCGCCGTCAGCCGCCCCCTGGCCACGTACAAGGCAGCCTCCGTACGGCTCGCGGCCCGGATCGCTGCCGACTGCCAGAGTCGCTGCGGCTTCTCCGGCCACCTCGATGTCAACGGCCTGGCCGCATACCACGGCTTCCACCACGCGTTCGACGCAGCCGGCGGGGACAGCCAGCTCATTCTCTACGACGTCGGCCAGTTCCTCACCGACCAGGCACCACCGGCCCCGGCTCTCGCGGAGTCCGCCCCACCCCCTCAGCCCCCCGGGTCCCCGGGCTGGTGGCCGGCTGTCGCCAAGCGGCACGAAGAACGGCTCACAGCCCGCCTCAGAAAGCGGCGCGATACCCGGAGCATGACCGCGGCGACCCCGATCGACCTGTGGAACCCCCTACTGGAGGACGCCGGCCTGCTGGGCGAGTTCCACGCGGCGCGCCTCATGGCCGAGGACATGACCCGCGTCCTCGGCCGAATACAGGAGGCCTCGCTCTCCCGGGCTCTCGCTCCGCTGGCGGCGCTGCACGGCATCACCGCAGCACGCCGCTGGGCCGGCTCACTGCTTGCCCAACGCACCCTGCTGCCCTCTGAGATGGAGGCCCTGTCTACGGCCGCCGACCGGGTGTGCGACGAGCTGCTGCCCCATCTGTCACTGCTCACCGAGGCCTTCACCTACCCACAGGACATCGCGCCGGCCCCGCTGGCAGCCCCCGACTACAACAAGGCTCTTGCCTCCGCACTGCGGTGGGCTGAGGGAGGTACGTCGTGACGGACAGGAACAACCGCCGCATCGGAGTGGTCGGTATGGGAACCTACCTACCCTCGCGCATTCGTACGAACTTCGAAGTGGCGCGCGATGCCGGCGTGACGACAGACTGGATCGCGAACCGCACCGGGGTGCGCAAGCGGCATGCGGCCGCGCCCGACGAGGCCGCTTCCGACCTGGCCGCACGAGCGGTCCGCTCGGCGGCCTCCGCCGCAGGCATCGGCGTCGACGAGATCGGGCTGCTGGTCTGTGCGACGTCGACACCTGACGAGTTGGGTCCCTCGACGGCCTGCCGCGTCCAGGCTTCCGTGGGGGCCCGGAACGCTGTCGCCTTCGACGTGAGTGCGGCCTGCTCCGGCTGGCTGTTCGCGGTGAAGGTGGCCCACGACTGGCTGCGGAACGCCGGCGACTTCCAGTACGCCGCGGTGGTCGGCGTGGAGGCCTACTCGAAGTTCCTCGACCCCTCCGACCGGGGCACAGCAGTGCTGTTCGCCGACGGAGCAGCCGCCGCCATCATGGCCCCCGTCGGGCCCCCGCACGGGTTCGAGCACTTCTTGCTCGGCTCCGACGGCACCCTCGCCGACCGCGTGTTGATACCGGCCGGCGGCAGCCGGATGCCAGCAAGCAGCGTCACCGTGCACGAGGGCGAGCACCACATCCACATGGACGGGCGGACCGTCAGTCGCTTCATCACCGACGTCTTCCCCAGCCTGATCACCGACACCCTCGACCGCGCTGGCCTGAGCATGGACGACATCGACCAGGTCGTGGCCCACCAGCCCAACCCCGTGCTGCTGCGACGTATTGGCGACGAACTCGGCATCCCCCCTGACCGCCTGACGGTCGTCGGCGATGAGGTGGGCAACATCGGCGCTGCCAGCGCCCCCTACGCCCTCGCCTCGGCCGCCGCGCAACACCGGTTACGGCCGGGTTCGCGCGTGCTTCTCGCCGTGTTCGGTGCCGGCATGACCTGGGGCAGCGCGCTGCTCACGTGGAACGGGGCCATCACGCGGCCCGAACTTTCCGCTGCCCGAGCCGTGCCCGCATCCGGGTACGGCCGTCCCTGACCCGAAGGAGAATCCCCATGAACGCACCTGATCTGTTCCGCCTCGACGGCGCACATGCCCTCGTGACGGGGGCGTCACGCGGCATCGGCAGGGCTGTCGCGGAGGGGTTGGCCGACGCCGGCTGCGACCTGGCCCTGACCGCCCGGACCCTGCCGGCTCTGGACGAGTCCGTCCGGGCCGTACAGGACAGGGGACGCAAGGCCGTCGCTCTGGCCGGCGACCTGTCCGACACGGGGCTGGCAGTCGAACTGGTGGACCGGGCGGCGGCTGCGCTCGGCGGCCTCGACATCGTCGTCCACAACGCCGGTACCCTCCCCACCGCCGAGGACGGGTCGCCGCTGCTGGTTCCGCTGCAACATGCCTCCCAGGAGGACTGGGACACGGTCGTCACGGTCAACCTCAACGCCAGCGCGGCCGTGTGCCGCGCGGCCCACCGCCATCTGGCCCAGTCCGACCGCGCGAGCCTGATCCTCATGTCGTCCATAGCCGGGCTCGTCGGCGCTCCCATGATGGAGGCCTACGCCGCGACCAAGGCCGCCCAGGTGTCCCTCGCCCGCAGTCTGGCCGTCGGCTGGGCGCGCCAGGGGATCCGGGTCAACGCCCTGTGCCCCGGATGGACCCGCACTGACATGACGTCGTTCGCCAGCCGCACGGGGCCACTGTCCGACTGGCTCACCAGCCACGTGCCGGCCGGCCGTTGGGCAGACGTCGAGGAGGTCGTCGGTCCGGCGCTGTTCCTCGCTTCCTCCGCCTCGTCCTTCGTGACCGGGCACGCCCTGGTCGTCGACGGCGGGCTCGCTGTTCCCGACAGTGGCCTGGCCGGGCACCCCAAACCGCCTTCGCCGTTCGCCCCGGCCTGAGCAACGTGCGCCGGTACCCCTCTGCCGAAAGGATCGTCATGCCGCTCGACGACCGCACCGCGGTCATCACGGGGATCGGCTCCTGCCTGCCGAATCGCACCGTCGACAACAGTACGGTCATCGCACGTGGTGATCTGCGTACCGACGACAGCTGGATCCGCTCCAGGACCGGCATCGTCCACCGACGACACGCCGAACCCGGAACAGCCACCAGCGACCTCGCCACAGGCGCCGCGCGAGCGGCCCTCGCCTCCGACGGAGGCATCCCCGCCGACATGGTGCTGCTGGCCACGACCACCCCCGACCACCCGTGCCCCGCGACCGCGCCCGTCGTAGCCCACCGCCTGGGCCTGGGGCCCGTTGCCGCCTTCGACCTCTCGGCCGTCTGCTCGGGATTCCTGTACGCGCTCGCTGTGGCGACCGCACTCGTCCGCAGCGGGGCATGCTCGGCTCCGCTCGTCATCGGAGCCGACACCTACACCACCTTCGTCGACCCCAGGGACCGGGAGACCGCGCCGATCTTCGGCGACGGCGCCGGCGCTGTACTGCTCCGCCCCGGCGCGCGCGGCGACGCCGGAGCTGTCATCGCCACCGACCTCGGTGCCGACGGCGGCGGAAGCAGCCTGATCACCGTGCCCGGCGGCGGCTCCCGCCACCCCCGCCATCTGCCCCAGCCCGCACCGGACGCGCACCACTTCCGCATGCAGGGCCGAGCGGTCTACGCGCACGCCGTGCGCCGCATGACCCAATCCACCCGCGCCGTCCTGAAGCGCGCCCAGTGGGCACCCGACACCGTGCGGGCGTTCATCGCCCACCAGGCCAACCAACGCATCCTGGACTCCGTCGCCGAACGGCTGGACATCGCCCCCGCGTACCGGTTCGGCAACATCCGGGAGCTGGGCAACACCGCCGCCGCGTCCATACCCCTGGTCATGGCCGACGGCAACGTCCACGCGTCGGCCGCTCCCTCCGGGCGCACCGTTCTCACCGCTTTCGGCGGCGGTCTGACCTGGGCTTCGGTCGCACTCCGGTGGCCTGTCGCGGTGCCGCGCGAGGAACCACCGGACATCGAACTGGATACCGCGCCCCTGTGCAGCGACGACTTGTCGAGGAGCCACTCGTGGACCATGAACACACCCTCGTCCGCCAGCACATCGTGACCGTTCTCACCGAGAAGTTCGAGGTACCGAGCGATCGGCTCACCTCGAAGGCCACGCTCGGCGACCTGGAGCTCGACTCCCTGGCGGTGTTCGAGCTCTACGTCGGCCTCCAGGAGGAGTGGGACGTGCCGATCGACGACTCCACGGCGTCCGCCGACCTCACCGTCGAGGATCTGGTCAGCACGGTCGCCGGCCTGCTGGAGGAGTCCGGACGCGGACTCGGGAGGGCGTAGTGGAGGATCTGCACGGCCTGCCTGTGTCCCTCTCCTGTCGAGTGCCAGCCCTTCCGTCCGCCCCAGGTCGGTTGTGGCGCCTGGACCGCAGCACCCGCTTCCCGCTCGTCGCCGCGCGCGAGGCGCTCGCGTCGGCGGGGCTGTCCCCGTCCGACTGGGACCCCGCCCGCGTCGCAGTCGTCGTCGGAACGGTGGCGGGTGGCATCAGCACGCTGGAGGCCCAGCATCAGAGGGGGAGGGCTGCGGCCTGCTCGTCCTGGAGGGCAGGGACCACGCCGCGGAACGCGCCGCCAGGCCGCTCGCCGTCCTGGCAGGGCACGGCTCGACCAGCGATGCCTGCCATCCGACCGCGCCGCACCCGGACGGGGCCGGCCTGCGCTCGGCCATCGGGACATCCCTCGCACAGGCCGGGGCGGGTGCGGAGGATGTCGACCACATCAATGCCCACGGCACCAGTACGCCCCTCAACGACAAAGTAGAGGCCACCGTGATCCGTGATCTCTTCCCCCGACACCCCCCGGTCACCTCGGCCAAAGGCTCCCTCGGACACACCATGGGCGCCGCCGGGGCCATCGAGGCTGCCTCACGGTTCTGACCCTCGTCCACGGCGAGATTCCACCGACCGCAAACTTCTCCGAACCCGACGAGCACACCTCCGGCATCGACCTCGTCAGCGGATCCGGCCGCAGCGACCCCGTCCGCCTCGCGCTCAGCCATTCCCTCGGGTTCGGCGGGCAGAACGCGGTGCTCGCAATCGCCGCTCCTTGACGCAGAGGAGAACGAAGACGATCTGGTCGGGACCCACCACTTTGTTGTTCGCCGATGGTCTGCATCGAGGCCCGCACGGTATGCGCCGACAATGTTCCGCGCCCCCGGAGCGCCTCACTACCGTAGGCCGGGCTCTCGACCAGGCTGCCGGCCTCCTCCTGGCTTTCCCACCGGCCTGGCCTCGTACAAGCGTGTACAGCAGGTTGCAGCTGTTCTGCTTGTTGCACTCCCTCGGCTCGATGACCATCCTGATTCCGGGAGGCTTCCTGATGCAGAGAATCGAACTTCCCTTCCCTGGCCAGCTTCGGCTGAGCCCGGACATCAAAGAAGTCCGCCAGCACGACCTGCGATGGGTCGGCACCTGGGGGTTGGCCGTCACGAAACAGGAAATGAGACGGTACCGAAGCTGGGATATCGGGGCCCTCGCGGCCCACGCATACCCCGAGGCGACTGGCCACGACCTGGAACTGGGGGCGAACACCCTGGGGTGGTTCACCCTCTTCGATGATCAGCGGAGCACAGACGGAATGCCTTCGGGTTGGCGCACCCGATTTCGCAATAGCTGGGAGATGTCCTTTGCGGGCTTTGTCCAAGAAGCCGAGGACCGTGTGAGTGATGCGGTCACCACTCCCGGCTCGTACTTCAGAAAAAGAGTCCGGAGCCTGGGAACGTACGTGTGGTGCGACTTGGCAGAGCGCCTGGAGAGGTGCCTCGTGCCCGAACAGGCGTGGGATCTGCCCGCCCTCGGTGAACTGCGCCGTCTGCACGGTGAGATCTGCGTCATGGTCAACGATGCCTTCTCGTTCGAAAGAGAGGCCGAGCTGGGAGACGTGACCGGAAATCTGATCTCTTTGACGCGCCGGAACCGGGACATCACACTCGCGGAAGCGACTGCGGAGCTGATACGCCTCGCCGAGCAGACACTTCAGGAGATCACCCGGCGGCAGGCCCAGCTTCCAACCATCGGAGACCAACTACTCCTGTCCCCTGAGGAGCGAGCCCGCTTGACCCACTATGGCGATTGCCTCGCCTCGATGAGTCGTGGGAACTACGACTGGAGCCGAAAAACTCTGCGCTACACGGCCACCGACGCATTCGGCACAACGTGAGGATGCCAACTCAGCCCCGCTCAGCGCCGCCACCTCGGTGACGCCCACGTTGTCGTCCCACGCTCTGGCCGGGGACGCCGGTTCCCCTGCCGGAGATGACACCCATGCACAGGGTCCGGGCCGGGGGCGACCGGAGCGTGTGGGCTGTCCAGGACTTCGACCGGGTCGTGGAACGGGCGTCGCTGCCGGACGACTTCCACCTGCGCGAGCACGCCCGAGAACACCGTCATCACGCCGCTCGCCCCCATGGGCCGGAAGACGTCGCCGACACCTTCGCCTACATCCGGGCGATGCAGGCCGACGACATCGACATGGCCTGCGCGGTCGCCGACGACACGGGCCCGGAGCTGCACCGGCTGCTCCTGGACGTCGCCGCGCGCGTCATCATCCCGGTCACCGCCGTGGACGACTGCGACGGGGAGCCGTGCGCGCACTCCTTCCTGGCAGCGGCACTCGGCCGGCTCCTGCTGAAGCTCCTCTGCCACGGCGAGTGCCTGGTCAATGCGCCGGGCGGCGCCGTGACCCTCATCCGCTTCACCGACAACATCCTCACCGCAGACGTCGACGACGTCGCCGACGTCCTGCGCCAGCTGGAGGCCGCGGGGATGAAGCAGGCGGTGGAACAGCAAGCCGTGCTTGACGAACTCGGCGTGTGAGAGTGAGTGGGGCCGGTGCTCATCACCGTGCAGGTGCTGGCGCGCAGAAGCAGGCTGCGAGCACCGGCTACCGCGGGAGAGCTACTGGCCGAACCCTTGCGGCGTGAGGGGCCCGTCGACTCCCTCACGCCCTGGGGTGGCCAGTGGCGGGGAAGGCCAAACTCCCCCCATCAGGGGGTCTCCTCGGCGCGGTGGCGGCGCGTTCCTCGGCGCATGGGTACTGGTGGAGTGCAGCCGCTGTGGGTGAATGGCTGTCGGCCGGAGTGGGGCCTGTGAATCGTTCCTGCGGTGAATGTCCACGTCCATGCGGGTGAGCGAGGTGCCGCTGAGCACCCACCACGGGCGAGAAGGCCGGTAGAACGCGGGTGTGGTCAAGAACCTTCTGCGCGTCGGCGCGCTTTCCCCCGCCCTCGTTCCACTCGTGGCTTCGGCACCGGCCCAGGCGTCCCCGGCTGCTCACGGGGCGCGGGTTGCCGAGGTGACGACGCTTGCCGATGCAGTCGGCCTGGTCCGGGCCGACGTGGAGGTCCGCACCGGCTACACCCGGTCGGCCTTTCGGCACCGGAACTCCGGCGACCTCGCCGACGGGTGCAGCACCCGCAACGAGGTCCTGCTCGCCGAAGCGACCACCGCGCCGGCCGTGGGGGCCGGGTGCAAGCTGACCGGCGGCACGTGGCTGTCCTACTACGACAACCACGAAGTCACCGACCCCGGCGCCCTGGACATCGACCACATGATCCCCCTCGCCGAAGCCTGGGACTCCGGCGCCAGCACCTGGACAGCCGCCCGACGTAAGGCGTACGCAAACGACCAGGCGCGGGGCCTCGCTGGTCGCGGTGACGGCCCGCACGAACCGGCAGAAAACCGATCAGGACCCGGCCCAGTAGCTGCCGCCGGCTCCGGACGCGCACTGCCGGTACCTGGGCGAGTGGGTCGCGACCAAACTCCGCTGGCAACTCACCGCCGACACCGCGGAACTCGACGCGCTGAAGGTCTTCGCCGAAGGGGCCTGCGACGACACCCTCGTCGAATACACCCCGGCCGGGTAGCAGCACCTGCCCACCTCTACCGGTGCTCGGGGGGCGCCCCGTTCTCGGCCGCCCGGCGGGTCCAGCAGTTCTCCTTGTTGTTCCATTGTGAAAGGTGTTTGTCATGAGCCGAGGCTTGATCGTGGTGGATGTGCAGAACGACTTCTGCGAGGGCGGCAACGTCCCCGTCCCGGGCGGTGCGGAGATCGCCACCGCGATCGCCCACCTGGTGGAGCAGAGCGCGGGCGGTGACTACCAGTACATCGTGGCCACCCGCGACCACCACATCGACCCGGGCAGCCACTTCTCGAGCAACCCGGACTTCAAGGACAGCTTCCCCGTCCACTGCGTGGCCGGGGAAAAGGGCTGCGAGTTCCACCCGAACTTCGCCCCCACCGTCGCGGGCGGCAAGGTCCACGCCGTCTTCTTCAAGGGCGCCTACAGCGCCTCCAAGAGCGGCTTCGAAGGCGCGGACAAGCAGGGCACGTCACTGGCGGACTGGCTGCGCGCCCGCGGCGTCACGGACGTCGACGTGGTGGGCATCGCGATTGACCACTGCGTGCGCGCCACCGCGCTGGACGCCGTCGCGGCGGGCTTCAACACCCGGGTGCGCCTGGACTACTCGGTCGGCGTCGCCTCCGACACCGTCGCCTCCACCCTGGACGACTTCCGCCAGGCAGGTATCAAGACGTCCGGTGAGGCTCCGGTGCCGAGTTAGTCCGGCGCGGCGCACGCAAAAGGGCCGCACCCGTCGTCGCCGGCGAGCGAACCGATCAGGGACCTTGGGCATTGTGCGCAGGGGCCTACCCGCAAGCCGGCAGCTTTGATGCTGCCGGCTTGCGGGCGCGTGAGTGGTCCTGGCGTCTTGTCGCTGAGGCCGGCTTGGTCGCCGTCAATGCGGCACTGCGGTCCCCGATGCGGTACGCGACAGCGGGGCGGGGCCGGCCCGGCGGTGTCCGACTACCCCGGCGGTGTCCGACTACGTGGTGCACGGCTGTCCGCCAGGGTGGGGCGCGCTGCGGATGGGGAAATCAGCGGGCGGGCGGCGGAGGTCGGCTGCGACACTCCCGCTGCACCGGCCTTCCCAGGAAGAGCGCCGTCTGCTGAGGACAGCCGGATGGTTGGCTGGTAGGCCCGCACATCGTTTCAGCAGTTGGCACTGAGGACGATCGCGGCTCCTGAGTGACGGTCTCCGCGTTCGGGCGAGGCTGGACCTGGAGCCCGCGCAGGTCGATCTGTCGGGCGGTATGCGGGTTCCCGGGGTGGCGAATGCGTGCGGGCTTGGGTTGCAGCGGCAGGCCGGGGCCCGGTCGGGAGCTTCTCGACTGAAGACCCCGTCCCTCCAACGGGGGGCGCCACGCAAGCCAATCCCTGCCCTGGCCGGGTTCCCGCCAGAGCGGCGCGAGCACCCGGAACGGCGCCTACCTGGTCCAGTGGGACTGTGCGGAGGGCATCAACCAGCACTTCCGACTCGGCTGAGCCGACCTCGCCCCGTCGCCCCGTCGCCGTGTGCAGGCGATGGGGCGTCTCCCGTCGGAGTGGCCCTCGCACGAAACGATGCGACCACCGCCGCTCACGCCCCCCGGCAGCGGCACCGCACTCCAGCCGGGACGGTGCGGCGGGCTCCCCTGCAGCGAGACCTGTCACTTTTGCAGCGGTAGCTGGTCGCCGGTGGCGCCGACCTCCAGAGATGCGTAGTCGGGGTGGTCCAGGCGGTGGTGGACGTAGATCTGGTCAGCCCACGGCGGGTCGAAGGGGGTGAACGCACGCAGGCCCAGGACCCGCCCGGTCGGCCGGTCCGGGTGGGCGGCGTTGAGATCTGCGATCGCGGCGGCCTCGCCGATCTGCTCGATGGTGCCTGGCAGGTCGTCGAGGTAGCAGGTGACCCGTGGCAGCAGGTGCTCGTGATCCGGCCCCCGGAACAGGTCGAGGGCGGCCGTCGTCGAGGAGTAGTAGTCCAGGTCGAGGCTGACGAAGCCGACGGGATGCTCGCGCAGCGCCTCCGCGCGGGAGCGGAGGTAGCCTGGCAGGGTTTCGGCGAGGTCGCCGATCACCAGCTCGGCTGCCCCGAGGTGGGCGCGCAGCCGGTCTTCGTCCATCGTGTAGAAGCCGGGGCCGAACAGGTAAGGCAGATCCCTGGGATCTTCGGTCGCGGGCATGCCCAGGCCGCCGTCGAAACCGACCACCCGCACCGCTACACCGGTGGCCGCGCTGTAGTAGCGGGCGTGCTCGGCCAACGCCAGGAGGCCGTTGCCGCCGGCCACCCCGAACTCGATGACGGTGACGCCCTGATGTCCCAGGCGGGCGGCGAGTTCGGTAGCCCGGCGCACCCCGTAGGCGTAGTGGGGGTGCTCCACCAGCCCGAACCGGTACGCCGTATCGGAGCCGATCCCCGGGAGGCGCCTGAGCAGCCGGTTGCGAGCTGCGTGCCGTGTTCCGGACTTCGACCACTCCCACAGCACGTCAGCCAAGCCGCCCGCCGGCCTGCGGCCGAAGGGAAGGCCCTTCTGTGCAGTCGCCGGTAACCCCTTGCGCACCACGGCACTCCCCCGAATCGACGGACGACCGGTCCGTCGCCAGCCTCCCCGCCCACGCCCGCACCCAATCCGGCAAGATCCGGCCACCGGGGTTCGATGTGCCTCGCTTTTGAGGGCGGGCGATCCCTCCAGGGGATGACCTGCTCGATGCAGAACGCATACGTAGCAGTCGGGCCCGCGCAGCCTCACATCCGGGATCTCAGCACGTCGACCTCACAGCCCGGCGCGAAGGGATCGAAGCCGTGCTCGATCAGCCAGCGAACTGCCAGCAGGCTTCGCAACGACCACCACGCGTGGATCACGTCGAGGTCGATGCCGGCGCCATAGCCGGCGATGACGTCATCGAGGTGCTCCTCGTGTCCGAGCGTGAAGGTGGCGAGGTCGTACTGGGCGTCGCCCTGGCCCGCCTCGGACCAGTCGATGATGCCGGTGACCTCGTCGCCGTCGAGGAAGACGTGTGCGATCTGCAGGTCGCCGTGGGTGAACGCCGGAGTCCACGGCCGGAGCGCGGCCTCGGCGACCTGGCGGTTGCGGGTGACCAGGTCAGCGGGCAGGAGGCCGTTGGCCACGAGCGACTCGCACTCCTCGTCGAGTTCAGCCGCCAGCGCGACCATGCTCCGCCCGGCCCGGCCGGGTCGGGGCGGCAACGGCGCGTCGTGCAGCTTCCGGATGGCGGCGCCCGCCGC
>NZ_BAAHCA010000003.1:0-53601 GCF_054776295.1 Streptomyces sparsus | reverse complement strand
GCTGCCTGCACAGTTGTCCGCTCCGCTCCCAATCGTGAACCCCGCACCCGCTGCGCGGGCACGAGGCCGGCACCCGGCTCCGCCGGGTGAAGCGGGCCACGAGGGAGGGTGGCCGGGTGCTGCTCGCAGGCTCGACTACCCGGGGGCTGGCCCATCCGTCCGGCCCAGGTGTATCAAAGTGATGCACTATGTACAGTTGGGGAAAACGAGCCACACCCCCCGGCAGAGCACGGCCCCTCACCAGCCACCCCGAGGAACCCCAGGCTGCCACAACCGAGCCTCACCGGCCCCGGTCGATATGGGCCGGGTAATTCACTCTCGCCTTTCACTCTTCGCCTGGCGGATTCGCCAATTCACCGCCCGCTCAACGCGAATGCCCGCGCTCGCTTCCGCCGGCTCGCAACTCGCCCTGCCACACCCGGGAGCACGGGAGGACTGCGGCAGGGGTGCGGCGGGTCTGCTGACCCCGGCAGCCCCACACCCCGTTTCCCCTTGCCACAGCCCGGAACTCCCTTGCCACAGCACCCGCCGCACCGTGCGACCACAGCCCCCGGGCAACCCGCCGGCTCGCAGGCCCGGCCAGCGCACGGCCAGGCGGCCGGACACCCGAGCTGCACCACGGCCAGGAGGCGCAGCACGTCGGCACCACGTCGAATAGCCGGACCCCGCCAACAACGCCCGGACCGCCACGTCCTGAGTGTGTATCAAAAACGACCCGTAGACCAACTCTGGAATGGCCACCCACCACCCCGGAAACCACCCGCACCCCGAATCCGAACCACCCCCGGAAAAGCCCCTGCCACACCCGAAATTGATGCACGCACAGGAGCGCCACCGGAGCGACCCCCCCGGCAAACCACCCCAGCCGCAGCCGCCACGGCCCGGCCGCCGGCTCGCACCGGGCGCCGGCTCGCACCGGTACTCAGCGGGTGGTGGCGCGGCCGTACTCGAACTGCTCGACACCGTCGGCGGACCACACTGAGCAGCGGATCGGTCCGGTGGTGTAGCGGTGGAGAACGCGGGCCTCACGGCACAACTCCCCGGCAAGGGCGCAGGTGTCCCAGCCCGGCGGCAGCACGCGGGTCCCTCCACCCAGAGCCACGCGGCCAGCAGGGGCCGCTACGTCATCAGGGCGCTCTACCAGGTACGCGTAAACAGTCACGAGTCCATCCAACACCCCACCACGCAGCCCTGTACGCCGACCTGACAGCCCCACACACCACACCCACAGAGACCCGGACGGGGTTGTGAACAGGCACGCCCATGGCAGCCCCCCATCCTCGCGATAGGCGCTTGACGACAGCAGCTCAGTCACCTCGTGACAGCCATGATCACTTCACTGCGCAGTATGAGCAGGGCCAGCCCTCCCCGCCCTTGCTGACGCCCATCCAGTGCCACCACCCCACCCATTCACATTCGTCGGCGAGGCGTTCTCCATGGACAGCCTGGAGTTCATGCGCTGGGCCGCCGTCCGGTACGACGACGACCGGTTCGTCCTCGTGGTGCTGTTCACCCTCATGGGATCGCAGAAGCCCGGCGGGTTGATCGAGGCCACACACGTGGACGTCGCTCAGGCCCTTGGATATAGCCGTCCCCACATCAGCCGCGTCTTCAACGTCCTGAAGGCCGACGGGGCGCTTCGCAAGCTCCAGCGGGGCCTCTACCAGCTGAACCCGGCTGCCTCGCTGAGGGGTGGGCTCAGGGAGCCGGGCAAGGGCGAGAAGAAGCGCTCCAAGACGGGTATGGGCGACAGGGTGGAGCAGCTGGATCTGCTGCGCGAGATCATGGAGGACCCGGACGCACCCGAAGCGTTCCGGGCGATGGCGGCTCCTGGCGCGAAGCTGGAAGTGCGCGAGGAGCCGGATGGGGAAGGGAAGACCACGTCATGACGTCCCGCAGAGGAATGGGTTCCGCGCCGCAACGTGCTGTGGGGCGGTTTCAACGGTCTCGCGTACGTACCGCGGCTGCCTCCTACCGCCTACACCCTGCTGCTGTACATGATGAGCGAGCAGGAGCTGGGCGGCCTGGTCGTTGCCACGCACGACGAACTCGCCACCGGTCTCGCGTTGGAACGCGGCACGATCAGTCTGGCCATGCCGCACTTGGTCGCCGCCCGGCTCGTCACCGTGGTCCGCCGCAGCCGCTTCCAGCTCCACCCTGCGATTGCTGCCTTCAACGACCCCCGCGAACAGCATCGGGCGCTCAAGGCTCTCCCCCGGGACCTGCGGCTGGATGTCGGCGACTTCGAGGACGAGTACGAACGCCGCTTTCAGCTGCACCTGGACGAGAAGGCCCGAAAGGCCGAAGCAAAGGCGAAGGGCAACGTCACATCCATCACCAAGCCGCCCCGCCTCAAACGCGTGCACTGACCACCACACGGCGCCGTGCCCCTTCGGCACGGCGCCGTTCTCGGGCGCCCAGGGGCGATGCTCCGCCCCCAAGGGAGAAGCTGCTGGCCAGCGGCACTCAAGACCGATAGGTGGTAGCACCAGGTGAACCGGTTTGTTCTACCCCTCCAGAACAATCCACGACTGACCTGGCCGTGGCCGATCGATGCAGCAGCTCTGCATAGATCTCGCCCGGAACATCACAGGCCTGCGATGTTGTACAGCCGCTGACGGTGCGGCACCGGCCGGGCCGGCCCGCCCGAGCCACGAGCAGCACCCATCGCCTCGCGTAGCGCTGTGGTCACCTTGCTGCCGTCGCCAGTGGGGGCCGCGCAGGTTCGACGATTGGTCTCAGCAGCGGCGCCCAACGGGCGTGAGGCTCACAATCTGACGGCCTTCACGGGGTTCCAGCCGCTCTTTCAGCGGGCGCGGCAACGTTGGGACAGAGCCGCCGGGAAGAAGGCCCCTGCGGCGCATGGTCTGGTCGCGGCCGCGGCACCAGGGTGTGCAGAACTTGCGTGGACGACGGCTGGACTCGGGGAGCGGCTGGGCGCAGGTGGGGCAGTGGCCGGCCTCGATGACCGGGGCCAGTTTCTGGAGCAGTCGCCGCACGCGGTCTTCGTCTTGCGAGGTGTACGGCTCTACGTCGGCGCGGCACCCAGCGAGGAGTTCGACGAAGAGGGTGCGCAGCGATGTGAGGTCGCGGTGGCAGGTGCCGAGCAGGTCGAGGTATTCCTCCACCGGCCAGGTGGCCAGGACGGTGGAGCGGGAGAGGTAGAAGCCGACGGTGTCGATGCGGTAGCGGTCTGCGGTGTCGAGCAGCAGGTAGCCCAGTAGCTGCCAGGCGCTTGCCTTGGGGAAGCGGTGCGGGTGCCTGTCGCTCTTGAAGTCGATGAGGAGGCCGTCAACTACGAGGTCGGCGTCGGCGGTGATGGGGGTGCCGGGGAACGTGGGGCCGGGCGTGCAGTCCTCGGGGCGAGTGCGGGCGCGCAGGGGGTGCAGGGGGCCGTCAGCGGCCTGGTGGAGCTGCGCGACGATGTCGGCTACCAGGTCGCGGTGAGGGAGCAGGAGGAGCCGATCAAGGGTGAAGGAGCCGGGGTCCTCGCGCGCTGCGAGATACAGCGGGGTGTGCTCGAACCCGAAGGGGTTGCGGGCGAGGACCTGGTACCAGGCCGCGGCGATGAGGAGGCGGGCCAGGGCTTCCTCCTCATCGTGGGCGCGGTCGATGGGGGTGTTGCGGTTGGCGAGGTCCAGGGCGTGGACGGTATGCGTCAGTCGCGAGGCGAGCTCGTTGCCGACGGCGCGCATCCGCAGGCCCGCGCCTTGGTAGTGGCGGCCGGTCTGTTGGATGCCGATCGCGGCCGCCAGGTCCACGGGTGCGACTGTGGTGAAGGCGAGACGCAGCCGAGTGTCGATTGCTGTCCCGGCGGTGCCGGCCTCGGTGCCGACACCGGGGAGTGGCATCAGGACGCGGTCTGTGCGGTGTTGGGACCGAAAGGACTCCCTCAGCGGCTTGGCGCCGGCGGACAGTTCACGGTCCAGGAACCGGCGCAGCGGACTGCGCGGGTTGTCGACTCCGCTCTTGAGACTCATTCGGGGGCCGCCCTTCGACAGACGCGCCCCCGTAGGTGACGCGGTGAAGTGGTCACAGAAGGGACGGTAGGAACCGGGACTGACACGGTGTCGCCCGGAAGAGGTAGGCAGCGAATGTCCTCGGTGCGGAGTTCACCCGTTCGTGCGGCGAGGGCGCTCTGCACGCGGATCGGGCGCGCAGCGGGGCGGCAGGCGTGGCCGTCTGCTGGCCACCGGTGGCCACGACGTGTCTACGGACTGAGGGCGCCAGGATGCGGCGGGAGTGCGCCTCCTGCTGCGCACCTCCGATCAGGAGTTCGTCCCGCTCCGCCGTGGGTGGTCGGTACTGTCCCGTAATGGAATCGCCGATCACGTTCGATCGTCTCTACGAGGGCGGCAAATACTTCGCGCACCTCGCGATGGAAGCCCACGCCGAAGAGAAGCAGGAAGTCTTCCTGTTACACGCTGGCGTCAGCGTCGAGCGCCTGGCGAAGGCGGCTTTGGCCCTTGTCCACCCCACCTTGCTCACCGAGGTGAGCGGGAAGGACGACATGCTGCTGCACTTCGCGGGTGCGGTATCCAAGCCGCCGACCCGTCTCAGGACCATCGGCGCGGCTACGGCGATCGGTCGGCTGCGGAAGATGGACGTCTTCCCGCAGCGGCCTAGTAGGGAGGCTGACGATCTGGATGGTCTGATCGAGCTTCGCAACGGTGTCGCTCACCTCGGGACAGAAGATGTGGAGGACTACCTGGGGACCTTCACAGCGACGGTGGACAAGCTCCTGCTGCACGCGGGGCGGGGCCGCGGCTCTTTCTGGGAGTCCTGGTCGGACACGGCGCAGGTGGTGTTGGACGACAGGGCGGGTCGCCTGCAGAAAGCGGTGCGGCTGAGAATGGGTCAGGCACAGCATCGGTTTCGGGCGCGCTTCGGTTCCCTTCCCGCGGGTGTAGTCGACGACGTTGCGCAGACTGTGGGTGATCGCGGGCTGCTAGTGGTCGAGGTCGGTCCCGCAAGGGCGCTGTTCCAGACGCTGAGCCAGTGCCCTGCCTGTGAGCGAGAAGCCGCCGCTTTGTTCTTGGCCGTAGGGAAGGACACCGCGCTGTTCGACCTGGAGTTGGCGGCCGAAAGCCTGCTGTGCCGGTTGTGCGGGTTCCGCCTTTCCAGCGCGGAGGAAGTCGAGGCCGTGGGCCTGCCGACCACTTACCGTTACTCCGTGGAGGACCTGACGCAAATCATCGCTGAAGGCCCGGACCCCATAGAGCGCCTTGCCGTACTCAAACTGGCCCTACCGATCACAAGGCCCGACACCGACGGCAGGTTTTGGAACCAGCGCCCCGTTGTCGCTGGGTGGCTACCCGAGCCAGACAACTGGTGAAGAGCCCCTATTCGAGTCGTGCGGTATTCCCCGGCTCGCTGCAACCTTGACGGTCACCCAGGCTGGCTCCAGGCCGCAGGCATCGGAGCGGAGAGCGAGCACCAGCACATCGACCGGCCGCCAGGTCAACGCGTCAGGTCCGGCCCTTGGGCTTCTTGCGCCGCACCCGCTCCTTGCGCCGCTGCTCCTCGCGGTTGGCTGCCTGAACTTGCTGCCGTTCTTCGTGGGCAGAGCGCCAGGCCTCCAGGTCGAAGTCGGGCGCGTGCTCGCCGATCCAGGCATCGACGTCCAGGCCGGGCACGGTGTACTTGTAGCGGGCTACCAGCTGCGAAGGCGTGCGGGCGGGGCTCACCGGCACCCCGCACATCGACGCTGACCTCACCGACCCCGACACCGTCCTGGCCCCGCCCGGCCCCTGGACCAACCGGTCGCCTTGATGTTGCTGTCCACCATCGGGCACGTCACCGACCCCGTCGCGGCCGCCGACCTGGGCAGACGTATATGGGGCGCCTGGCAGCGGAAAGCTGTCTGGTGCTGTGCACGACGCTGGCTCCCCCGAGGTCTCCGCCGCGAGCGAGTGGCGCAACCGGCTCCGGGGCAGGTGTCAGGCCAGGCGTGTGGCCCTCAGCCCGTCGAGCGGATACTCGCTCGGGAGCCTGGCGGGGTCGCCCGGCACGGTGATCTGTACGGCGATGGGCCGCGAGTTCCCCGCTGTCAGCAGCTGATCTGTCTGGGAGTCGATGTACACCTTGCCGTCCTCGTGCGTGACGTCGACACCGGACGCCACAACCTTCGCCCCGCGCGCCGTTCGCAGGTCGAACGAGATCCGGAACCTGCGTGTCTCTTTCCCCTCGCCTCCGGCCTTGCTCGCAGCGGTGACGGTCAGCTCGACGCTGTACACCTTGCCCTGCGGATCGGAGCTCTGCCACGATCCGGAGGACTTCTTCGTCACACGGATCTCGTCGTAACTGGGAGGTACCGGCATCGGTGTAATGCGTCCGGCTCCGTTCACGACCTCCAGGCCGTCGACGGGGATCTTCCCCTTCCCGATCCGCTCGGCACGGTCGGGAACGGTGCTGCCGCTCAGGTCGAGGTGGTTGACGTTGCCCGCGGAGTCAACGGCGTAGAAGTGGCCGGCGGAGTCAAAGAACGTGGCCGAGTAGGACTTCCGGGAACCGCTGGACTTGCTGGCCTCGGCAGGGGGAAAAACACCTTTTCTGAGCACGGTCTTCATGGGGTTCTTCCGGGGGTCCACGTGTAGCAGGTCGCCGTTGTCGCCTTCGACCGAGATCAGTCGGCCGTCCTTCGGGTGGTGGGCGAAGTCGTCCCACCGGCCGGAGCCCGGGCGAGGCCCCTCTGTCGCCGTCCGGGCCACCACGTCGATCATGTAGCTGGGGACGTCGGGGCCGCTCGCGACGAAGAGTTTCTTCCCGTCGTCGTCCATGTCGCCGTCGTACCATTTCAGCCCGCCCGGCAGCCCTGCGACGGTCTTGTCCGAGACCGTGCCGGCCTCCACGTCGATGGTGACCAGCCGGTTGCCGCTGACGGCGAAAAGCAGGGGCTCCTGGTCATCACCCCGGTACTGCGCGCCCATGGCGGTGTAACCGTCCTTGTACGCAGGCACCTTCTCGACCACACGGGTGTCCCCGTCGATCGGGTCGAAGCGGTAGATCCGCGTGTTCGTCCTGCCTACCGCCAGATAGACCTTACGGTGCGCCATGAATTGGTTCCTTTCGGTGATGCCTGGGTGCCGCCCACAGCATCGGTAGCTGCGCATTTCTTGGCAAGGCCACAAAGTGGTCGACCGGCGACAAAAGGTCAATCCTGATCGTTGTGCGCTCTACCGGCGCGCCTGCTCGACAGGTCCCTCGGTTCTCCTACGACAGCCAGGTCGGCGGCCGCCAATGCCCTGATGGGCCACGTGCCGGAGTCGTCTGACCAGAGACTCCGGACCGCGGCCCCAATCGGTTCGGGGTTGTTCTCCTGCCAACCGGCCGGGCACGCGCGATCCCAGAATGGGGCCGGGACCCTGGCGACGGTCGGAGCGCAGTCGCCGGCGAGCTGGAGCGTTGACGGTTTCTCCCCTTGTCGGCGCATAGCCTCGAACGTTGATCCCGTATACGGGACAGCTGGCGCCGGCAGGTGCCCAAGGCGTGCGAGAACGCGGCATCTGGAGTAACTGACTGGTACTCGCGAGTGCCATCTCTCGTAGCGTCGGATGTGGCGTGCAAAAGCCCCGGGTGCCGCGTTCAGCTCGCTCGTCCGCCCGGGACAGAGCCCTAGAAGTTGGGAAGGCCGCACCGTGGAGAACCCCGACGTGCTGGTGGCCGGAGCAGGCCCGGGCGGTTGTGCCAGCGCACTGGGGCTTGCCGGACGAGGAGCCGAGGTGCTTCTGGTGGACCCCGGTCCAGCCCGGCAGCCGTATCTGTCCGGTGAGTGGATTCATCCCACCGGCGTCGCCGCGTTGCGGCGTCTGGGGGTCGAGTTCGACGGCGCTGCCTGTGCGCACCATCGCGGCTTCATCGTCCACCCTCCAGACGGCGAGCGGCCCATCACGCTGGAGCACCCCGGCGCCAGGGCCCTGAGCATGCCGCACCAGAATTTGACTGCCGCGCTGCTCAGGATGGTGGTCGACCACCGGGGCATTACCCTGCTGTCCGGGCACCGGTTGCTCTCGGCCACCGAGCACGGCCTCGCGCAGACCACCGACGGCCATTACCGGTCAGCCCTCGTCGTCGGTGCAGAAGGCCGCAGCTCCGCCGTCCGCCGGGCTCTTTGCCCGACGGAAAGCGCACCGGTCAAGCTGAGCCGTACGGCAGGGATCGTGCTACCCCTCGCAACGCTGCCAGCGGAGGGCTATGGTCACGTCGTGCTCGGTGCTCCGGGGCCGATCCTCCTGTTCCGCCTCACTCCCGACAGGATCAGGATCACCTTCGACATCCCCATGCCGGGGCCTTCTCGACAGACCCTGATACGTCATCTGCTGGAGGAGTACCTGCCGCACCTACCTGGTGCACTCCGGCCGGCGGCCCGGATCGCCCTGACCTCGCGGCTGGTCCAGTGGGCGTCCAACACCTACCGGCCGCGCGACTTCCACGGCCGCGGGCGCTGGGCTCTCGTGGGCGATGCCGTCGGTCACAACCATCCGCTGGCCGCCCACGGCCTCTCCCTCGCCCTCCTGGACGCCGAGCAACTGGCAGAGACTCCCCACCTGGGCGCCTACCGCCGCCGCAGCCGCAGTACCTCCTGGGCTCCGACGCACGTCTCCGCTGTACTCGGCAGACTTTTCCTTGCGCCCGATGCCCTGTCGGCGGATCTACGCCGCAGTCTCTTCGCCGAATGGCGCAGCAGCCCTGTACGCGCCCGGCAGGCGATGCGGCAGCTGGCACTTCTGGACACCCGCAGGTGGCCGCTGGCGACGACCTTCGCACGCACTGCCGGACGCGCGCTGACCGGCAGCGGCCAATCGAACCTCCCCGCCCTGTCCCGCCGGATCCGGGAACTGCTCGCCTGGGGCGGGTGGCTCGGTCGCACCCATCCGCCCTATACCGAGGGAGCGCCACGTGACCACGTCAGCTGACCGGCCCGGACACGGGGCAAGAACCACGCCTTCTGCCGCCCTTGAGGACCAGATCAAGCCCTGGCAGGCCATCCCTGCGCTGCCACAGGGCTCTCGCCTGCTGGGGAACTCTGTGGCCTTCGGGAAGGATCCCGTGGCTTTTCTGGAAGCGGGACGGGCGTATGCAGGTGACCTGTTCCGCTTCCGTCTGATGGACCAGCAGGTGGTGTTCGCCTGCGGTGCGAGGGCGCATGAAACCGTGTTCAAGGCTGCGGACAGCACGCTGAATCCGGGCGACGCCTACCCCTTCATGAAGCCCATCTTCGGCGCGGGCATCGCTTTCGATGCCGAGCCCGAGGAGATGGACCGCCAGATGGGTCTGCTGGCGCAGCACCTCACGGCGCCTCACCTCCGCCGCTATCCCGCCCTCATGGAAACCGTGATCGACGAGTGCATCGAGGGATGGGGGCCCGAAGGGGAAATCGGGCTCGTTCCTGCGATTGCCGAGCTCGTCGCCGCTGTGAGCAGCCGCTGCCTGCTCGGTCGTGAGATCCACCGGACCACGGGCCCCGACACCATCAGCCGCTACCGCGACTTGGCGAGCGGCATGCGACTGGCCGGGCTGCTCGACGTACGGCTGCCTCTGCCGGCTTTTCGGCGCAGGGACCGTGCGCGTCGGCACATTGCCCAGCAACTGCAGCAGGTCATTGACGCGCGCAGGAGATCTTCGGATGCACCGGAGCAGGACTTGCTGCAGCACTTGCTGGAGTCGCGGACTGCAAGCGGACAGCTCACGCCGGACGAGACGGTGATCGGGATGCTGATCTCGATGACCTTCGCAGGAGTGCACAACAGCGTTGGCCTCGCCTCGTGGGCGGGTGTGGTGCTCCTGGAGCAGGCGGGGATGCTGCCCCAGCTGCTTGAGGAGCAGGAGCGCGTCGTATCCCCCAGGGGCCCGCTGACGGTGGAGCAGCTGCACGGTATGGAGTTGATGGGGCACTGCATCCGGGAGGCGGAACGGCTCCATCCACCCACGATGGTCCTGATGCGTAAGGCCCGCACGCCCTTCATCCTTGAGGGGCATCACATTCCCCAAGGCACGCTCGTGATGGTGTCCCCCTCCGCGGCCCATCGGATGGAGTCGGTCTTCGCCGACCCGGCGCGCTGCGATCCGACCCGGTTCGCCGCAGGCCGGGAAGAACATCTGGGTCCGTATCGCTTGATCGGTTTCGGCGGGGGCAAGCACCGGTGCATCGGGTTCGCCTTCGCGACGCAGGAAGTCAAAGCGATCTGGAGCGTCCTGCTCCGGCGCTTCGACCTGCAGCTCCTCGGCGCCCCCCACCGGCCGTCCTACTCCACGGCGTTCATCTCCGAGCCGTCGGATCCCTGCATCCTGCGCTACCGCAGACGGCAGCAGGGCTAGGCACGGTTCGTGCGACAGAGGAGAAACCCATGGGCCTGTCCGCCCCCGAAAACGCGCTGGGATACGCCACCGATCGTCAGCGGTCGGCTGCAGATCCCCGGTCGGTCCACCGCCTGGCACGCCAGCGTGTGCTGTCCCTCCAGGGCTTCGACGGTTCCTGGGAAGGCGAGATGGCCTGGAGCGTCATGATCCTCTCGCAATATGTGATCACCAGGCATCTCTTGGGCAGACCGCTACCACCGGGCGAGGTCGGTCCGATCGTGCAGCACTACCGGGTCAAGCGCCTCCGGCAGACAGGCTGGGGGCTGCACTCCGCCTCCGCGGGACCGTCGCCTTACTGCACCAGCCTGGCCTACATCGCCCTGCGCCTGCTAGGCCTCGCTCCCGACCATCCCCTGTGCCGCCCCGCGCGGCGGTGGCTGCGCGCCCAGCCGGGCGGGGTCGCGGCCATTCCCTCTTGGGGGAAGTTCTGGCTCGCGCTGCTGGGCCTTTTCGACTACCGGGCCATGCACCCCCTTCTGCCCGAGCTCTTCCTGCTGCCGAAGTGGTTGCCCATCCATCCCGACCGCCTCTACTGCCACACACGCACCATCTCCCAGGCCATGACCTACCTGTACGGGACCCGCTTCCAAGGACCGCAGGGCGGAGTCGTCGAGGATCTGCGCAGGGAACTATTCGACCGCCCGCTGCGGCGCAGTGACCGTCACCGCATCGGCATCGACGCGGCAGTCTCTCCCACCGTCTCGCTGCGGCTGCTCCAACGAGCCCTGGCCGCCTACGAGACCCGCCCTCCCCTTGCGCTGCGCCGCCGCGCACTGGATCGCTGCCGTGCGCGGGTCGAGCACGAGCACACGGTGGCCGGCCGCCTAGGGCTGTCCCCCGTCAACTCGTTGCTCGATATCCTGGTCCTGCACTCCAGCGGTGAGAAGCCCGACGAGGTCGACCGCTCACTGCAGGCCCTCGACTACTGGCGCTGGACCGACCCGCATGAGGGAACCCGCTATGCCGGGGCCCGTTCCCAGACCTGGGACACCGCCTTCGCCGTTGAGGCTCTCCTCGCCGACCACTCACCCTGCCCGGAAACGCTCCGGGCAGTCAAAAGAGCCGACCGTTTCCTCACTGGCGCACAGATCACCGAGGAGATCCCCACACCCCGCCTGACGGCCCGCTCACCCGTCCGCGGCGGCTGGTGCTTCTCCGAAGGCGGCCATCGATGGCCGGTCAGCGACTGCACCGCCGAAGCCGTCGGCGCTCTGCTCGCCGGAGCCAGCGCAAGCCGTGCCGCCCCCTCCTTCGATGCTTCCGCCGCAACGGAGTTCCTCCTGGCCCGGCAGAACCGCGACGGGGGCTTCGGCACATACGAGGCCCGCCGAGCACCGCGCCTGCTGGAGTACCTCAACCCGGCGGAAATGTTCACCCACTGCATGGTCGAGGGCTCCTACACGGAGTGCACGGGTTCGGCCGCCGTCGCCCTGGCGCAACTGCGTGAGCGCGGCGACAGCACGCAACGACAGCTATGCGACAGAGCACTGAGCAAAGCCCGCGCCTTCCTGCTGTCCCAGCAGGAAGAAGACGGATCCTGGCCCGCAGCGTGGGGAGTCAACCGGATCTACGGCACCCTCTTGGCGGTCCGCGGCCTGCTGGCCGCAGGAGTGCCACGCACTCACCCCTGCTTCGTCCGGGCCGGCTGGTGGCTGGAGAGCATTCAGCTCCCGGACGGCGGCTGGGGCGAGGACCACACCGGCTGCATCGACAACCGCTACGTGCCTGGCGCCGCCAGCCAACCCGTCAGCACCGCCTGGGCGCTCCTCGCGCTCCTTGAGCTGACCGGCGGCCGCAGCCGAGCCGTCCTATCAGGTATCGCCTGGCTCTGCGACCGCCAACTCCCCGGCGGAAGCTGGCCGCAGACCGCAGCCACCGGTGTCTTCTTCGGCACCGCCATGCTCGACTACCGCCTCTACCGCGAGTACTTCCCGCTCTGGGCTCTCGGCCGCTGGCTCGCTACGCACCCCGGCCCGGAACTTCCGGTCGGCAGCCCTGCTGCGCACACAGCCCACCTCCCCAGCGACCCAGGAGCTCGTCATGACAGCTGAACCCCAATTTGCACGCCTCCAACGTCTCGTCTCCAGCCCGCACACCCGCCATCACCACACCACGGAGATGGTCACGACCTACTACGAGCTGGTCAACGACATCTGCCAGGCGGGCTGGGGCGACTCGCATCACTTTCCGCCGCTGCGGCCCCACGAAACGCTGGCCGCCGCCCAAGCCCGCAGCGAACGTGCTCTCGCGGACCGCGCTCGACTCACTACGGGCCAATGGGCACTCGACATCGGCAGCGGCGTCGGCGGCCCAGCCGTCACCATCGCCCAGCACTCCAACGCCCAGGTCGTCGGCATCGACCTCAGCCACTTGCGCATCACCAAGGCCCGGGAACGAGCTGCACGCATCGGCCCAGCCCTCCCGGTGCAATTCATCGAAGGCGACGCCACTCGGCTGCCCTTCCCCGATGCGACCTTCGACGTCTGCTACAGCTTCGAGGCGATCTGCCACATGCCTGACAAGCTCCAAGTCCACACGGAGGCCTTCCGGGTCCTCAAGCCGGGTGGCCGATACCTCGGATACGACTGGCTTGCCGCCGACAGCCTTGACCTCGCGGATCACGAGCAATACATCGAGCCCATCTGCCAATACCACGGTATTCCGGACCTGGATACCCCGACCCAGCTCGACGAGCGCCTGCGTCAGGCCGGCTTTGCCGAACCACAAGTGACACCCGTCGAATCCCCTGCCGACATGCACCGCACCTGGGACCTACTCGAACGCCATGACCGACTCGCCCACGGTCTGAACGACCCGGTCATCGCCTTCATGAGCAGCGGTGCAAAAGCCCTCTATCAAGGGGCTCGCGCCGGCAAATTCACCATCGGACGATGGGAAGCGGAGAAGCGCCCGGATCCTTCCGGCCTCTGACCGCGCTGCTCTTGCCCCGCCTGCTCCCACGCGGGTGCGTTGCCGGTGGAGTTCCGTCCGTTCGGGGCAGTCGGCCGGAACTCGTAGATCCCCCCTGTCCGGCCTCAAACCTCTTCGTCTGGAAGGAGTGGGGGCGGAGCGTGGCCGCATCAGGTGGCGGGTCCCCGACCAGGCGCGACCGTGGGGACATCCAACTGGGCTGTTGTCCATTCCGCGAGAGCCCAGAGCGGGAAGTAGTACCGATAGTTGTCGTAGCGCAGGGCGAGGGTGCGGAAGGTGACTCCTGTGTATGGGCCTTTGGGGTAACTGCCGTCGGGGAGTTGCTGCTGAATGAGATACCGCACTGCGGCCCGGGCGGCGATGCCGGTGGCTTGCCCGGCGGCACACAGCGCTAGGAGGCCCCAGGCAGTTTGGACGGGACTACCATGAAGTGAGGCTGCGTAACGGCCGTTGAGGCTGGAGGCGGGGCTCTCCCCCCAGGACCCATCGGGGAATTGGATGCTTCGCAGGAATCGTGCGGCACGTACGAGCGCGGAATGGTCGTGGTCGAGGCCTGCAGCGCGCAAGCCCTCGACACCGAACCAGGTGCCGTACGTAAAGCAGATACCCCAGTTGCCTTCGAAGCTACCGTCAGGGCACTGGGCATCGAGCAGGAAATCGCGTCCGGAGGCAGTGGCGGTCTCGATCCGGTGACGCAGAGGCGGAGAGAAGGTGTCTTTATAGGCATTGAGGGCTTTGAGGATGCTGGCGGTGCATTCGGTGTAGGACCGCTCGATCATGCAGTCAGCGAACACGTGCATGGGGTTGAGTCGGGCCAGCCAGCGTGGTCCGCGTTCCGGTTCGTAACTTGACCAGCCACCGTCGCGGTTCTGCCAGGAGAGCAGTAGGTCCGCGGTGACGGACGTGGGTACCGCAAGGCGTTGCGTGGACGTCTCAGGCAGGTCGGTTTGCAGAGCTTGCAGGGCTTCCGCAGTGCAGTCGCTCACTGGCCAGCCGTGCGCCCGAGTGGAGAAGGGCCAAGCACCGGCGCGGCGTTCGCGGTGGAAGGAGCCCGGCTGGGGCAGATCGTCGGTCAACTGGCTGGCACGGATATAGGCCAGGGCCCTGGGCAGGGCAGGAACAGACAGATGCGGGCCAGCTTTGTCGGCTGCGGTGAGTGCTTGCGCGGCCAGTGCCGTGTCCCAGACCTGGGTGGATTCGCATCCTTGCACGTCCGCGCCGTGCGGTCCGTGCCATAGGTAGTCCCTCAGTCGGCTAAGAGTTCTTTGGGCCGTCTCGCCTGCCGGGTCGCAGAAGTGGTCGACAACGGCGGCCAGTGCCGCCGCGCTCGAACTCATGTGGAGACCAGAGGAGTGCTGGCCGTCGTACTTCAGATGAGCCAGGACATGATCGAGGGCCCGGCGTCGGAGGCGCTGCGGCACGCACGTGTCAACGAGGCGTCCGGCTGCGGCGCCGGCGGTAACGAGCCAGGAAGCGGGTTGCAGGTCGTCGCTGGAGGCGATCGTGGCGCGATGTTCGCGCCACGGGATGTGCTCGTAGTCCCGCTCGTACAGCTCCATGCGCAGAGCATGGATCACGTCATCAGCCGGCACGGTAGCCCGGTGAGCGTAGAGCCAGCTCATGGGCAGCAGCTGCTGCCGGGAATGGCAGTAAAGTCGGCTGGGATGCAGAGGAAGCCGACGCGGCAAGAGCCAAAGTTCCGGCAGCAGCGGATCCAGGCCGCGGTAGTCGTAGAGGTTGATCAGACACAGCCAGAATTTGGCCCAGGGGGCTGCGCGCAGTGGCCCGCCCTGACAGTGGATCCACCGGCGCATGGCCGTCATGTCAGGCTCACCAGGACTCTCGCCCAGCAAGCGCAAGGCGGTGTAGTTCAACACGGTGCTGAACAAGGTGCCCGGGCCCTGCGCGTATAGGCCCGTGCTGCCGTCCGCATTACGGTAATGACGCATCTGCGAGGCCAGGGAACCGGCCAGATCCGCATCGTAGGGGGTCCGCGTGATTGAGTGCGCCAGGACGAACATCGGGGTCAGGAAGGTGGGCCCGCTGTACTCGGCGAGCCAACTCCCGTCCGCTTGCTGACGGCGAGCCAGGGCCTCGCCAGCGGCATGAATCGTGTGCTGAACTCGGCAGGGCAGGGTTACCTGATCGTCAGTGGCCTCCGGCGGTGCTCTCATACGGCTGCTCTCCCACTAGCACCACAGCTGCTGCGGACGCGCAGCAGCCACTTCTCTCCCACCATTGTTCGAGACAGGCAGAGCCGCAAGAGGAGCATGCGACACCGGTAGCGATCGTGGGGGCCGCGCCCACAGCTGGCACCATGGTCAACCTGCGTCGAACAGCGCATGCGACGGCCACGGACGCTCGGAGGAAGCGCGCGTTGGAGCACACCGATAGGAAGCCCATTGGAAGCGATGGGAGCAGGGCGGACCACCTCATCCAAATCCGAACACCACCTCCGATGCGGGACCAAGGTCGGCAACACACGGGCGTCCCGAGCTCTCGGTGGTGACCACCGCCGCCGGGTGCGCAGCACGGCGACAAGGCCCGCGACGTCGCGGCCCCAGTACGTGAGGGCACCAGTGAGGTCGACGCAGGTGGACCAGTCGGCGGGCAGGGGTTCGGCGGCGGCAAGGGGGTCGACGTGCTCGGCGCGGCGCGATCGGCAGGCTGATCCATGGGATACCTCGTGCGGTTCATGGCCGTGACGGTCTGAGCGTCGAAGATGCGCACAGTTCGCTGCGGTGTTTCTGTTGAGCGTGGCATGGCCTCGGTGTCCGTCGGGCCGTGCCCTTCCCGTTCGGCACAACGCAGGAGGCATCCATGGTCGATACCCCGGACAAGACGCTCAGCGGCAAGGTCGCCTTCGTCGGCGGCGCGTCCCGCAACCTCGGCGGACTGATCAGCACCACCCTCGGCGCGGAAGGCGCCCGGGTCGCGGTGCACTACAACAGCGACTCCTCGCGGGCCAAGGCCGAAGATGTCGTCGCGCAGATCAACGAGGGGCCGGGCGAGGCGTTCGCGATTCAGGGTGATCTGACGAAGGTCGCCGAGGTGGAGCGGGTCCTTGACGAGGTCGTGAACCGGTTCGGGAAGCTCGACTACAGCATCAACACCGCCGGCATGGTGCTGAAGAAGCCGCTGACCGAGATCACGGAGGAGGAGTACGACCGCATGTTCGCGGTCAACTCCAAGGCCGCGTTCTTCGTGATGCGCGAGGCCGCCCGGCGTATCGAAGACGGCGGGAAGATCATTACCATCGTCACGTCGCTACTCGCCGCGTACACGGGCCTGTACTCGTCGTACGCGGGCAGCAAGGCGCCGGTCGAGCACTTCACCCGCGCCCTGTCGAAGGAGCTGTTCGGCCGGAACATCTCGGTCAACACCATCGCTCCGGGACCGATGGACACGGCATTCTTCTATCCCGCCGAGGACGACGACTCCGTCGCCTACCACAAGTCCTCCGCGATGAACGGCGACCTCACCAAGATCGAGGCCATCGTGCCGTGGGTGCGGCACCTGCTGACCGAGGGCTGGTGGGCCAACGGCCAGACCCTCTTCCTCAACGGCGGCTACACCACCCGCTGACCGGCACCAGCCCGGCGGGGGCGCCGTGCCGTCCACCCGCCGGGCCCTCACATCCGACTCCTTGCGGAGGCTTCCCATGGCCGTCCAGTTCCCTGACCCGACCGTGGCCGCGTTCGTCGACGCGGTCAACGCAGGCGACAAGGACGCGTTCCTTTCCGTTCTCGCGCCGGACGCCACCATGTCCGACGACGGAACCGACCGAGACATCACCGACTGGACCGAGAAAGAGATCTTCTCCTCGAACGGGCGTATGGACGTGGAGAGCGTGTCTCCCGACGGGCGGGCCCTGGTTGCCACCTACACCAACTCCGCCTGGGGAGCCATGCGCACCCGGTGGGCCTTCACCGTCACCAGTGGCAGGATCAGCCGCTTCGAGACCGGCCAAGCCTGAACCGGACCACCCCCGCCGACGCCACCACGCTCCTCACCGCACCACAGGGATCCCACGCCCATGAGCCAGACACCCTTCATCGCCGGCGCCTGGCACCGGCCGATGACCGCCCGCCCACGGGATGAGAAGCATCGCAGCGCGACCGCCCTGGAACTCTTCTTCGACCTGTGTTTCGTCGCCGCCGTCGCCCAGGCAGCCGTGGCGTTCGAGCACGAACTGGCCGAAGGACACATCGGCCACGGCATCCTCGGATACGCCCTGGTGTTCTTCGCGATCTGGTGGGCCTGGATGAACTTCACCTGGTTCGCCTCCGCCTACGACACCGACGACGTCCCCTACCGAGTCCTCACTCTGGTCCAGATCACCGGCGCCCTGATCATGGCCGCCGGTGCGGCCGAAGCCCTCCAGAACCAGGACTTCACCGTCATCACCTGGGGCTATGTCGTCATGCGCCTCGCGATGGTCACCCAGTGGCTACGCGCCGCGCGCTCCGACCCCGACCGCCGCACCACCTGCCTGCGCTACGCAGCCGGCGTCTTCCTGGTCCAGGTCGGCTGGGTTGCACGCCTGTTTCTTCCCGGCGACGGCGGCCTTACCGTGTTCGCGGTCCTGGCCCTGGCCGAACTCGCCGTCCCGGCCTGGGCCGAGCGGGCAGCCATCACCACGTGGCACCCGCACCACATCGCCGAACGCTACGGACTGTTCACCCTGATCGTCCTCGGCGAGTCGATCACCGCAGCCACGGTCGCCGTCCGAACCGCCCTCGACGGAGACGCCGCGCTCAGTGACATCGCCACCCTCGTCATCGGCGGCATCCTCACTGTTTTCGCCCTGTGGTGGTACTACTTCGCCCAGGACGCGCCCCGAAGGCTCATCAGCCTGCGCTCCGCCCTGATGTGGGGCTACGGCCACTACGCCGTTTTCGCCTCCGCCGCAGCCGTCGGCGCCGGACTCGCACTCAACGTCGCCCACACCACCGGCCACGGCCACCTCACCGACCACACCGCCGCAGCCGCCTACACCATCCCCGTCGCCATCTACATCACCGTCGTCTGGCTCCTGCACCACCGGGCTTCCGAGGTACGCACCGCGAACGACATCATCCACCCCACCGCCGTCCTCGCGATCCTGGCCGCGACCTTCACACCCACCCCCGTGCTCATCACCGGAGTCCTCACGACAGTCCTCATCGCCACCACCCTCGTCGTGGGGGCACGCGCCGCGGCCGCGGCCTGTCACACCTGAGACGAACCCCCCGGCTGGTCGCCCTGCGCCGCGCCCCCGCAGAGTGTGGCGCTCCGAACTGGACCGCGCGTCCCTACCTGCGGGCATCAGCAACATGGCCCCGGCACCGCTGCCCTACGGCACACAGCTCAACACCCATAGGGCAGGTGTCTAGGACGGCCTCTTTTGGGCTCTGGCGCAAGTTCCGTAAAGCGGTCACGATTAGTGACCAGTAGGCGTTTCGAGTGCCTGGAGGATCTGTCGTACTTCCTGGCGCCATTGTTCGGCGTCGGCGCTGTCCACCCAGCCGGTTGCCATTTCTGATCCGTCCTGGAGAACCCGGTCCAGTGCGAGTCCGGCCTCGGGGAACAGCGGTACAGCGGTTAACGCTAAGCCGGTGATCATGGGCTTCTAGCACAGGCGATCGGCTTGGCGCGGGGGTTCGGCGGAAGATCGTTGAGCGGCTGCGGGCGTCGTTAGCGTCAGGTCCATGCCAGTGGAGTTCTTGACCGACGAGCAGGCGGCTTCGTACGGGAAGTTCAACGAGGAGCCGACCCGGCCGGAGCTGGAGCGGTTCTTCTTCCTCGACGACGAGGACCGCAAGCTCATCGCGAAGCGGCGCGGTGATCACAACCGGCTTGGGTTCGCCCTTCAGATGTGCACCGTGCGCTACATCGGCCGGTTCCTCCCGGACGACCCGCTGGACGTTCCGTGGGCGGTGGTGGAGTACCTCGGGGAGCAGCTCGACATCGAGGACGTCAGTTGCGTGAAGCAGTACACCGAGCGCAAGCCGACGGCGTACGAGCACGCGTGGGAGATACGTGACGCGTACGAGTACCACGAGTACGACGATGCGGAGTGGGGGCGGAAGTTCCGTACGTTCCTGCACGGCCGGGCGTGGACGCACGCAGAGGGGCCGGTGGCGCTGTTCAACCAGGCGGTGGGCTGGCTGCGCCGGCACCGGGTGCTGCTGCCGGGGGTGTCGGTGCTGGCCCGGAAGGTGTCGGAGGTCCGTACGGTCGCGGAGAAGCGGCTGCACGCCACGGTCTCCAGGGCCGCGCACCGGGCGGACGCGGCGCTGCCCGGGGACCTGGTGGCCACCTTGGTGACGCCGGAGGGCGCCCGGTTCTCGGAGCTGGAGAGGCTGCGCCGGCGGCCGACGCGGACGACGGGCACGGCGTTCGCCCGGTCGCTGGAGCGGGTCGATGAGATCGGCGCGTTCCAGCTGGGCCGGGTGCGGCTGTCGCAGGTGCCGCCGAACCGGCTGGCCGCGCTGGCCCGCTACGGGCTGGGCTCGAAGGCGGCGAGCCTGGAGCGGGCGGAGGAGCCCAAGCGCACCGCGATGCTCACCGCGGTGATGCGGCACCTGGAGGCGAAGGCCATCGACGAGGCCCTGGACCTGTTCCAGGTCCTGATGGCGACCCGGCTGCTCAGCACGGCGAAGCGGGCGACGGAGAAGGAGCGCCTGTCGGCGCTGCCGCAGCTGGAGAAGGCGTCCCGGACGCTCGCGCGGGCGGCGAAGGCGCTGTTCGAGGAGCTGGAGCTGGTGGAGACGCACGGCGCCGACCTGGACGCGGCGGCGCTGTGGGCGGCGGTCGAGGAGGTCGCCCCGCGGGAGTCGGTGATGACTGCGGCCGCGCTGGTGGTCTCCCTGGTGCCCGAGGACGAGGACTCGGCCGACGTCGCGATGCGGGCGGCGCTGACCACCCGCTACAACACGGTGCGCCCTTTTCTGGCGCTGCTGGGCGAGTCGAAGGCGCTGGCGGCGTCGACCGGCGGTGCGCGGGTGCTGGCCGGGGTGAAGCGGCTGCCGGCGCTGGCGAGGCGGCGGGTGAAGGACAAGCCGCTGCTGCCGCGCGAGGTCGACGACAAGCTGGTGCCGGCCGCGTGGCGCAAGGCGACGGGGACGTATGGCGTGCTGGAGCCACTCGCCCGCAACCGGGTCAACCTGAAGAAGATCGAGACGTGGTGGCCGGACATGCTCCGGGTCGCAGGCTCCCTGGTCACCAACCAGGTCCGTGCCTACGACCTGCTGCGGATGTTCGGCCGCGAGGGCCACCCCACCCCGCCGGGGCAGGCGTTCGCGGAGTATGGGCGGATCGCCAAGACCGAGCACCTGATGCGGATGGTCGACCCGGTCGACGACACCTACCGCCGGCAGATGAACCGCCAGCTCACCGTGCAGGAGTCCCGCCACAAGCTGGCCCGGGACGTGTGCCACGGCAAGCGCGGCACCATTCACCAGGCGTACCGCGACGGCATGGAGGACCAGCTTGGCTCGCTCGGCCTGGTCCTCAACGCCATCGTGCTCTGGACCACGAAGTACATCGACGCCGCCGTCGCCCAGCTCCGCGCCAAGGGCCACGAAATCCGGGAGGAGGACATCGCTCGGCTCTCCCCGCTCAAGCACCGCAACCTCAACGTGCTCGGCCGCTACAGCTTCACCGCCTCCACCCCGGCCGCCGGCGCCCTGCGCCCGCTGCGCGACCCTGATGCACCAGAACTCGACGATGACGAGGAGTAGGCGGCGTCGACCCGCGGGAGTGAGCGAGGCGAATGCTGATGCTGACGGGCTCGTCCGGGCTAGCGTGGACAGGCTGGACTTCGAGAAGGCGCAGGGGGACAAGTATGGAGACTGAGGCAGCCTCGTACGAGGAGCATACGAACACAGGAACCGTGCGGGAAGTGGTACACGATGTGGTGGCCCGGGTCGCGCAGGAAGAAGTGCCCGTGATGGAGGGGCTGGCTCGGTTCAGTGACGCCACGGTCGTGCGAAGGTTAGGACACCGGGGCGGGCGGCGGCGTGAGCCGTTGGGCTTTGGGGCAGGTGAGGTTGCCGCGTTGGTTACGGGGGTTGTGTGGCTGGCGCTGGACCAGACCGTACGGCTGCTTGGCGAGCGGGCGGCGGACCGTACGCTCCGTGGGACGAGGGGCCTACTGCGCAGGGTTTTCCGCCGAAACGCAGAACCGGCGAGAGTGCCTCCGCTGACCCCCGAGCAGCTGGCCGAGGTGCGGCAGCGGGTGCTGGAGGTGGCGGCCCAGCGCGGCCTGGAGCGGGAGCGTGCCGAGACGGTCGCCGAAGCGGTGGTGGTCAGGCTTGTGCTGGGCACCACGGAGGTGGTACCGCCCGCAGCGCCAGGCGAGTTGGGCGGAACTGCCGACGGTGGTACGAGCGACAGCGCGGGTGGTGATCCGCCACCGGACATACGAGGCAGCAGCGAGGGCAGCGCGCCGGAGAGGCCGTGATGGTGACGGCCACGGGACACCTCACACTGCCGCGCGTGGACGAGCGCTCGATGCCCTCGGGCACCACGCTACGCTTCATTCTGCTGGTGGTGCTGATCGTGGTGAGCAGCGCCCTTATGACCATGCTGACCCTGGGTTCCGGGTTCGGTGCGGCTTCGACCTCGCGCACGGGCAGCACGAATGGTTGCGAACTCGCCGCAGGGGGAGACCCGTCCCGCATCGGCGGAGCGGTCCCGCAGGCGGACACTAGCGCTTACCGGGAGTGCCTGGCCCGCTTTGGCCCGAAGGACACCTCGCCCTGGTGGGTATCCGAGGTTTGGCCGCTTTTGATGGT
The DNA here is from genome assembly GCF_054776295.1 of Streptomyces sparsus. Classification (NCBI taxonomy): domain Bacteria; kingdom Bacillati; phylum Actinomycetota; class Actinomycetes; order Kitasatosporales; family Streptomycetaceae; genus Streptomyces; species Streptomyces sparsus. The sequence goes on along the minus strand of NZ_BAAHCA010000003.1, from coordinate 31,531 downwards.
GGTGGTCGCCGCCGTACTGATGTGGACGATACCGGCGTGGAAGGCGCGGCGGGGACGGGTCGTCCCGCTGGAGGCGGTGGACGGCGACGGCGCGGTACGGGGCGCGGTGGCGGAACTGGCTACGGCGGCGGGGCTGAGGAGGGCGCCGCGAGTGGTCGTCGATCCGACGGCTGCCTCGGCCGGCGCGGTGGTGTTCGGCAGCAACAGGCGGCCAGTGGTGTGTCTGCACGGCGGTCTGCTGGTACGCGCGCGTACCGATCCGGAGGGCTTTCGCGCGGTGCTACTGCACGAGTTCGCGCATATCCGCAACGGCGATGTCACCCTCACCTACCTCACCGTGGCGTTGTGGCGGGCATTCCTCGGCGTTGTGCTGTTGCCATACGTGGCACTGATGCTCAGTCTGGCGGTGTGGATGGCGCTGTTCGCTCTGGAAGTACGTGCGCCGCTGGCGCCCGAGACGATGGCGGGTATCGACAGCACCAGGCTGCTCATAGCCCGGCTGCTCGGCCTTGCGGCCGTGCTGGTGCTGCTGGTCCACCTCGCGCGGGCGGACGTGTTGCGCACCCGGGAAGTCCACGCCGACCTGACTGCGGTGCGCTGGGGCGCGACCCCGGACCACTGGGCGGCCCAGGCGGCCAGCCCTGGCGGAGCTGCTGCGCAGCGCGGCGTGTGGCGGCTATGGGCGTCCTTCGCGGAGCTGTTGCGCACCCATCCGCGGTGGGACCTGCGCCGGGAGGCGCTGGCCGACCCTGCGGAGCTGTTTGGCGTACGGGCGCTGCCGATGTTCCTCACTGGGGTGGCCGCCCCGGTGATCAACGCCCAGGTGTGGTTGTACTCCGGGCGGAGCGGTATCCCGCTGCTGGAGGAGGCTTCCTGGGCGGTGACAGCCGCGCTGGTCGCCGGAGTGGCCGGCGTTGCCCTGTGGCGGGCGGCCGCGCACGCTGTGCTCACCGGGCGGCGCGAGCCTTCCGGTGTACGCGCCGGGATGTGGCTGGGCGCCGGGATGACCGCCGGGGAACTGGTGGCCTACCAGTCCGGGATCAACACCTGGCTGCCCGGCAACCCTGTAATGCTCCTGTTCCCGTTCGCCGCCGGTGCGGCCTTCGGCTGGTGGACCGCCCAGTGCGCCCGGCTGTTGACCAGGGCATGGCCAAGGCGTATACGGCCGATGGTGGTGCTGGGGGCGGTGGTCGGTGCGGTGCTGCTGGTGTCGTGGTTCGCCTGGTGGCAGATGTTCGGCGTGACCTACGCGCGCGAGGGCCGCTCAACGGCGCGCGCCGCTGCACCCGCCCAGGACCAGACCCCCGCTACCCCGTCCCCCAAGACCCGCGCCCTGCAGGTATACGCCTGGGAAGTATACGGCGGGAACCGCCTGGAACAACGCTTCATCACCATCAACCGCGAGCTCGGGCCGCTCATCCAGAACCCGCATGCCATCGACGAGTCCCGCACTCGCGCCCAGTGCGCGCAGTTCCGCCGCTTCGCCCACGACGCCGCTCGGTACTTTCCCGTACCCGACCCCCGGGCCCAGACCTTCTGGCGGCGCACCCAGACCTACGCCACCCGCGGCGCCGCGAACTGCGACCGCGCCTTGGACCGCGCCAGTGGCCGCCTTCTCGCCACCGCCCTGAACGAATTCACTGAGGCCTTGGAATCCATGGGCGCCATGAGCGTCCGCAACCAGAGCATCATCAAACGCGCCGGAATACTGGGACCACGGCGTAGCTGAAGCGACCTTGGGCGCCGAGGAGCATCTGCGTCAAATCCTGCACCTATTCAGCCTCGCAGGCTGGAGCCGATGCTGCGTCAGTCGACCATCGGGCTGGCGCAGCCTTGAAGCACGATCTGTCATGGATCGTCCTAAAGCCCCGAATCACGCCCCTACGGACAGCCGACCGGGCGGCCTCCGGCCACGGACGTCGCGCACGGCCATTCTCATAAATGTTCATCTGTGAGAGTTCTGCGAGAGCCCCCAACGTGATCACGTTTCCGCAGGTCGCCGTTCGCAAAAGTCCTCTCGAAACCGGCACGTTGTGCGAGGCACTTCTGAGAGACTCTCGGCATGGATCTCACGCCCGATCAGGCAGCACTTGCGGTAGAGCGTCATGACTGCCCGAACTGTGACGCGCCCGCCGGCAGCGCCTGCCGCACCCGCGGCGGGAAGACCGCCGCGAAGTACCACACGCCCCGCTTCGTCCTCGTCCCCGCACTTCGCGAGGAATTGGAGATCCTCGTCCCCGTCGACCGCCACCCGGGCCGCGCGTGGAAGCAGGGCCCGGCGCTCGCCGTCGTGCCCGCGCCCCGCACCGAGCGCCCGGTCCGCATCGGGTACGCGAGGACGTCGACCGCCCGGCAGGAGCTGGCAAGTCAGCTCGATGCCCTCCACCGTGCGGAGTGCCACAAGGTCTTCAAGGAGCAGATCAGCACCCGCGTCAAGGTCCGGCCCGAGCTGGAGAAGGCGCTCGCCCTGGCCCACCAGTTCAAGGAGGCCGCCCCGGAGACGTCCGTCATCCTCACCGTGCACGAGCTCAAGCGCCTCGCACGCAACGCGGCCGAGCTGATGACGCTGTCCGCCGAGCTCCAGGCCGGCGGCATCCAGCTCGAACTTCTCACCGGCCCGCTCACCGGCATCTACGACCCCAACGGCATGGGCGCCATGTTCTTCGCCGTCCTCGCCGTGGCCGGGCAGATCGAGCGCAACTACATCCGGGAGAAGACCCTCGAAGGCCAGGTCATCGCCGCGTCCAAGGGCAACCACGGCGGACGCCCCAAGGTCATCGACGACGACATGCTCACCTTCGCCGTCGCGCTCAAGGACAAAGGCGTCCCCGTCCCCGACATCGCCAAGAAGCTCACCATCAAGGTCGGGAAGAACGCGGGCAAGTCCCCGTCGGTCGCCTCGCTCTACCGGGCCCTGGCGGAAGCCGAGGCCGCCGCGGCGGACGACGGCCTGCCCCTGCGGCCGAAGCCCGTACGCATCCGCCAGCCCGAAGAGCCGCTCACCGCCGAGGAGATCGAGCTACGCGAACGGCTCCAGGCCCAGCCCCACCCGAACGCCGAGCTGCGATAGACCTGCTCCCACCTGCACCGAGCCCATGATCACCGGCTTAGCGTTAACCGCTGTACCGCTGTTCCCCGAGGCCGTGCCTGATCCGCAGTTCAGCACGCCGCGAGTGCTGGGCGTGGACGACTTCGCGATCCGTCGCGGCCAGACCTACTCCACCGTGTTGACCTGCGTGGGAGCCCATCGCGTGGTCGATGTGCTTCCGACGCGTGAAGCCGGGCCGCTGGCCGCGTGGTTGATCCGTCACCCAGGCGTCGAGATCATCTGCCGGGACCGGGCCGGCTCATACACCGAGGGCGCCCGGCGCGGTGCCCCCGATGCCTTACAGGTCGCTGACCGGTTCCATCTGTGGCAGGGCCTCGGCCGGGCCGTGGAGACCTGCGTCGCCGCCCACCGCGACTACCTGCGCAGCCCGTCGCCCAGGGGGGACACTGCTGGAGTCGATCAGCCCAGAGTCCAGTCGGCCGCAGGACGACTGCGAACCCATCGGCCGACGGGCCGAGCACAAGAAGGCCGCACACGCACTGGTCCACGAGATGCTCACTCAAGGCCACTCACGCCGGGCGATCGCCCGGCACTTGGGCTGGGGCCTCAACACCGTGCTCCGGTACGCGACCGCCGCCCGCTGGCAGGACACCATCCGCGAGAACACTCCCCGGCGCAGCAGACTGGACCCCTACAAGCCCTACCTGGAACGACGATTCGCCGCAGGATGCACCAGCGTCACCCACCTCCACCGTGAACTCCTCGCCGACAACGCCCCCGTCACCTACCAGATGGTCCGCGCCCACATCGCCACCCTGCGCACAGCTCCGGCCAGCCCACCGCCCCGACCGCCGACGGTGCGGCAGGTAACCGGCTGGCTCACCCGTCACCCCACGGCACTGGACGAGGAAGACCGCGCCAATCTGAAGGAGGTCCTGGTCCGCTGTCCCGAACTGGACACAGCCGCCGGGCACATCCGCGACTTCGGCGAGATACTCAGCAACCGCCTCGGCGCCACGCTCCCCGCCTGGATCGAGGCCGTCGATGCCAGCCAGCTGCCCGGCCTCACCGGCTTCGCACACCACTTACTCCGAGACCTCGACGCTGTAACAACCGGACTCACGCTGGAGTGGAGCTCCGGCAGCATCGAGGGCGCCGTGAACCGCATCAAGAAGATCAAAAGGCAGCTCTACGGCCGAGCCGGATTCGAACTGTTGCGCAAGATGACCTTGCTTCAGTAACTCCCCGCAACCGTCACCCAAGACCTGCACCAGGATCGAGTTTCAGCACCACATGGAGGCTGGAACCTGTCACTGATCCCGGTCGGTGAACGAGGTTGCCGGGCGGTATCTCAACCGAGCATGGCCAGTGCTGCGATGCCGGTTAGATAGGGGGCCGGGATGACGAGCATCCCAAGTAGCCACGGCCGGATCCGACGCCCATAGGCCGCGGGAAAGAGCACATCAACGGCGACGATCAGCAACAGACCAAGCCCGCCGAAAATAACAACGCCGGCCCTGGCCCACCCCGCCCCTTCGATGATGTCGACACTGCCGCAGTGGGTCTGCCCGAACCCTGAGTTGTCGAACGTGCAAGCGCGGTACTCAGTCAGCAGCAACCATGCCGAGTGCAAGGGCACCATGGCGGGCAACCCGATGATGAAGTTCACCCACACCGGCGCCAGTTGCCTCCACCACGACGGGCCCTCAGACCTCGACGTGTCGTTGCTCTCTAACGCAGTCTGCCCTATGCCCCCATGGCCGCAGGGTATCTGATCGGGGAAACCTGGTCCTCCGATCGGTCTACGAGCCGTGCGGACTGAACTCGTCCCGCCGGATCCACGGCAGGTGCCAGGAACCCCACCAAGAAGATCAAGAGACAGCCCTACGGGCCAGCCGGATGCGAACTACTCCCGCAGTATAAACCTGCTTAGTGACGCTCCGCCACGGCTCCCCAAGATCTGTGCCAGAACCCGCTGCTGCTCGATAAAGCGACCGCCTGGAAGGCGCAGGGGAACGCCGTTCCGCCCGCTGTCAGCGCCACCGCTTCGCTCCCTTGCGCGCCGAGACCCGCCCTGTGGTCTGAGCAAGCGCTTAGACGGTACCGCTCGGCCTAGCAGCGGGAGCGGGTGTGCCGCCGCTGCCTGAGTATCGGGTCATGGTCACTCGCCGCACCACGCTCCATGTCGCGCTCGCCGTGATGGCGGGACTGGTGCTGCTCGTGGGAGCAGTGGGGATCATCCGCACTGTCACCACCGGGGACAGCGGCGCCCCGGAGCGCGCCCCGGGGGACGAGACGTCCAGCCCCGGCGAGCGTGTTCCAGGGGATGAGACGTCCAGCCCCGGCGAGCAGCGGCCACAGCCTCCCGTCGTGCGGATCTCCGGGGTGTCACTGGACGGTGCCGTGGAAGCGGACCCGGACAGCGGGGAGGGCGTGCTCTGCGGCACGCTGACGAACAGCTTCGACCATGCCGTGACGCTCCTCGGGATCGCGGCGGAGGACGGCCAGCGAGTCGGTCGCTGCCTCAGTGCGCAGGTCCCCGGCTGCGCACCGGAGACGGTCCTGGAGCCCGGGGTGGCGTGCTCAGTCGCCCTCCGCGGGGTGCCGGTGGAGGAAGTGCGTCTGAGTACCCGGCTCTCCGTCATCTGTCCCTCCCGGTCCGGAACGCCCTGTGAGCGGATTCCGGCGGACCGGGCGCCCGTCGCCGGGCGACCGGTGACGCTGATCGGGACCGGCCACTGGCCGCGGTCCGATGCGGACTCCGAGGAGCCTGAGAAGTCGGTGGACCCCGTGGAGCCCGAGGAGCACGGAGAGACCGAAGATCCCACCGATCCTGCGGATCCGTCGCCGGGCCTGAGCCCGCCGGGGACGCCCGGCACTACCCCGGCGCCCCCCGGTTCCGACGGGGAAGCCCCGGGCGGCTCCGACCGTGGCCAGGCCAGCCGTCGATGACTGCGTCCCTGCCGGGGCGGTTGCGGGTGGCCGCCACGATCATCGCCCCGGCGACGGCCGTGACCTCGCTGCTGTTCTTCTTCGGCTACGTCGCGACCCGCGCCCGGCTGCGCTACTTCGGGGTCTATCTCGACATGGTCGATCTCTCCGTGCGGGAGACGATGCTCTACGGGGTGGAGGCGATCTATCCGCCGCTCGTGCTTTTCGCCTTCGCCGGGCTCTTGGCCACCGGTCTGCACGCCGGTGCGCGCTGGCTGGTGGCCTCGCCGCGCCGGGACCTGGTTTCCGGCTGGGCCGGGGCGTTCCTAGTCGTGGTCGGCGTGCTGGCGTTCGCCCGAGGTGTCACCGGTTTTCTGCTGCCGACCGTCTCGCGCGGTGAACCACTGGCCGTGACGCCCCTGGGGCTCGGGCTGGGCGTGCTGGGCGTCGGCTACGGGAGCTGGCTGCTGCACACCGTCGGCACCCGGCGCGATGCCCGACTGGCGGCTCCCGCCGTGCTGCAGATCGGTCGGCACGCGGTGGTCTGGGCGCTGCTGATCGCGCTGGCCAGCTCGTTCTGGGTGGTCAATGAATTCGCCGCAGCCTACGGTCGGGGGCGGGCTGAGGACGATGCGGCGCGACTGGCCTTCCGGCCCGAGGTGGTGCTGTACACCCGGGAACCGCTGGCCGAACTCCCCTGTGGGGTGGACCACGCGCCGAGCCGCCCGCCAGGTGGCTCGGAAGGCAGTGAGCCGCGGCACCGCTACACGGGGCTGCGGCTGCTGGTGGAGGCGGGCAATCGTCTCTTCCTGGTCCCGGCTCACTGGGACGAGGCCGAAAGCCGGACCCTGGTCGTCCCGTACGACTCCACCGTCCGCCTGGAGCTCCGCCCACCGCCGGCTACTCCCCCGGCCCCTTGCTGAGGCATGTCGTTGGGAGTTTCGGGCCAGCCAGGGTGCGCTGGAACTGCGTATCGGTCCTTCGGCGGAGAACGCGCCAGCCGCCGGTACGCGCAGCTTCCCCGCGCATACCGAGCGGCATGAGACGGAGCGCGGTACGAGCCCGAGTCGGTCTACTGAGCCGGCGGGCCTTGCGGGCGACGTCCGCAGCCTGGGGTTCGACGACACGGTCCGCAGACTGCTGCACCGGCAGGGGCCGGTTCTCCCGCGTGTACCCGTCCGGTCGAGGAGCCTCCGCCCGGCCGGAGGTCTCCGCTGCGTCCGAGCACGCGGTCAGCCTGGCGTGAACAATCCCCGGCCGGCCCGGGAACGCGGAACGGGCCGGGGAGGTGGGAGTGGGTCAGGAGATGCGCCAGGCGAGGGCGTACGGCTGTGCGAACCGGGTGATGCGGTGGGCGCGGACGACAACCTCGGTCTCCCCGGCAGGGATGTCCTTCCAGCGGACTTGTTCGATGTTGTTGACGCGGTCGAAACCGGAGTCCGTACCCATGTTGCCGTGGCGTTCCCGGCCACCCGCGCGGACGATGAGGTCGAGGTCGTTCTGCAGGGCAGGGCCGGGCGGGTCCGTCCAGACCAGGGTGACCTTCAGGGTGTGACCGGTCCCCTGCGGGACCGTGACGCGGATGGTGCGTTCGTCGCCCTGCTCCATCTCCTTCTCGTCGGCGAAGCCGGCCTGGTTGCCGTTACTCGGGTGGATCACGGAGCGTTCGAGGTTGACGAGGCCGAAGCCGGAGTTGTTGTTCGGGGAGAGGCCCGCCTCGGTGGGGTTGTATTGGCCGGGCAGGTCCTCCGCACCGTTGATCAGCATGGCTTTCACGAGCGCGGCGCTCGGCTTGGGGGTGCCGTTCTTCACCAGGGTCTCGCGGAGAACCGCCACGCAGCCCGCGACCAGCGGGGTGGCCATGCTGGTCCCGCTGAGGAAGGAGAAGGCGGGGCCCGAGGAGCTGCCGAAGAGGTCGTTGGGCGCCGCCGCACGCGAATGTGTCGACAGGATCGAGGTGCCGGGGCCTACGAGGTCGGGCTTGATTCGGCCTTCCTGGGACGGGCCTCGGCTGCTGAAGGCTGCCATTCCCGATGGGTTGCCTGCCTGCCGGTCGTCGCGAATCGGGTTGGCGGGAAAGCTGAGGGAGCTCAGCTGACCATAGGTGAGGGGGATGTCAGGACGTCCTCCCTCGCTGGCGCCGATGGTGATGACGTTCTTGGCCCCCGCCTGCCCGCTGACGGATGCCTGGTTGATGCGGCCGTCGCGGTCCTGGTCGTGGCCGCTGTTGCCCGCTGCGAAGCAGATGACGTATTCCTTGTTGTCCCAGACCATGAGGTCGGCCTCGAACGCGCTGGAGTCGTACGGGAGGCCAGGGGCGACGGGGCCCCACGAGTTGGTGTGAATTCGCGCCCCGTCCTCCAGGAAGGGCGGCTCGAACAAGTCGCGCAGGTCGAACGGGATGCCGCCGAGCCCGCCGTCCTCGTCCAGGAGTGACTGCAGAACCAGACTCGCCTCGGGAGCTGTGCCTGTGACGGCACCGCCCATCGACGCCGACGTCCCGTCGCCGAGGACCGAGCCCGCCACGTGGGTTCCGTGTCCGTGGGGGTCGTCAGCGCGGTCGGGGCCTGTACGTCCCAGGGCGATCAGGCGCTTGACCCGGTCGGTGAAGGCGGGGTGCACGTCTGTCGTCGAGCCGCGATCGAAACCGGTGTCGGCGACGGCCACGACCTGGCCGTCGCCCCGGAAGCTGGTACCGCTGAGGGACACCTTGGCGTGCATCAGGGACCCGGCGAGAGTGTTGTACAGCTGCATCCGGGGGACCTCCTCCACATGCCGTACCTCGTCGAGGGAGGCGAGCGCGGACAGGTCGTTCTCCCGGACCGTCATTCGCACCTTGCGGCGGTCGGGCCGGACACTGCCTGTGCCGACGCGGGCGGCGCCGGCAATCCGCTCCCGCACTGTGTCATCGTCCGCGTCGACGTCCTCGTGGAGGACGACGTCGACCGTGCGGGTTCGGGGACTGGCCGCTTCGAGGGGCTCGGCCAGTACGGCGACCGCCGGCCGCAGTCCCGGCGACCGCAACGACGGGGCGACCTTGAAGCCCTTGAGGTACACATCCGCCCAGGCCACGAAGGGCAGTTCCCGCACGGCCTGCAGGTCCGAGGAGCGGTAGCCGCACAGGTAGGTGCTCTCCGGGACGTACTCGTGGATCACCACGCCGAGCGCCGCCAGCTGTTCCCTCTCCCCGGCAGAGGGCACATGCGTGGTCTGAACGAGCAGGTAGTCGGATGCGGAGGCGTCCTCGGAGACCAGCGATGCGCCGGCCATCTCCGCGGACTGGGCCAAAGGGTCGACGGTCACGCCGTTGATGGTGATACGGGCCATACCGGACTCCCGGGGGTCGCGTGCGGGGTAGGCGACTGCAGTTTGTCGCTATTGAGGGGGAATGCGTCACAAGCGTGGCCGCCATGCGGGCTCGCAGTCGTTCACACTCGAACGGGTGACGCGCTTCCCGCAGGTCACCACCGGGAACACCAGACCCCCAAGTCATCGGTGGCCGCGCGGTGATAGTGGCCGTGACCCCCTCCGCGCCGAGTTCGCGGGCTGCGCGGCAGGCCCGGTAAGGCCCGCGCAGCAGTGCGCGACCAAGCACGAGCGCGGCCCTCTTCATCGGCGAGGTCGGCCGCTCCGATGCGGTGACCAGGCAGGCGGAGGCACCGGAGCGGCCCGTCTCGGGGCGCAGGACGCCTGGCCGCCCGGGGTCACGGAATGGACGCCGGAAGGCACTGCTCCGGCGCAGACGTCGAGCAGGTCGCACGGGGCGTGGAGATCCTTGGCGCGGTGGAGGGGTGCCGTCTGCGACCCATCCGTTTCTCGTCGCGCCTGGCGTGCTGGGGACACGGAAGTAGGGACCGCAAGACATTCCGCAGCCCTTGATGTCCATATTGCACATATTTGACTACATTGAATGTTGTGCCAAGTCCGTGGTCGTTCACCGCAGCGACCACCGCGCCCCTGCGCAGGAGCATCCGGAGGCGTTCGCAGCGAACGGACTGGCCCACCACTGCCAAGCCGGACCCGCCAGCAGACGGTCAGCCGCGACCGAGCCGGGCTACGTGTGCCGCAGGCACCTCCATGTGTGCTGCCTCCTCCGCGAAGGGACTTCCTCTCATGGCCTCCAAGAACAAGAAGAAGACCGCGCCGCCATCGCCGCCCCAGAACCCGGCCACCGCGCAGGACGAGCTCATCGCCTCGCTGCGGCAGTACATCCGCGCCCAGGGCCCGGGTCTGCTGAGGGATCCGAACGTGTCCTCTGTCGGTATCGGCTACAAGATCAAGGATGGTACGCGGGAGAAGGAACTCGCGCTGCAGTTCACGGTCGACTCGAAGGTGGGACCGGAAGCACTGGAGGCGTTGGGCACGGTCCTTCTCCCGGAGTCAGTGACGGTGGACGGCATCGAGGTGCCCACCGACGTCATCGAACGCAGCTACAAGCCGGACTTCCGCGTGGTGGCCGAAGCGGAAAGCCCACAACGCAAGACCCGTCTGGACCCGGTCGTGCCCGGAGCGAGCGTCGGGCACGTGAAGGTTTCGGCGGGCACGATCGGCTGCATCGTCTTCGACCGCGCCGACGGCACCCCCTACGCCCTGAGCAACTGGCATGTACTGCACGGCCCGGAGGGGAAGCTGGGCGAGGATGTTGTCCAGCCCGGGCCGCACGACGACAACCGGATCAACCGCAACCGCCTCGGTGCGCTGAAGCGTTCCCACCTCGGCGTGGCCGGTGACTGCGCGGTGGCGACCATCGTGGACCGCCGCTTCGCCCAGGAGATCTGCGGGCTCGGCGTGGTGCCGGAGGAACTGGGCGAGCCGGAACTCGGGGACAAAGTCGTCAAGAGCGGGCGCACCACCGAGGTCACGCACGGCGTGGTCCGCCGCATCGACACCATCGCCAAAATCGACTACGGCGGCGACGGCGGCGAGGTCCTCGTCGGCTGCTTCGAAATCAGCCCCGACCCTCGCAACCTGCCCGCGGACGGCGAGATCAGCAGCGGTGGCGACTCGGGGGCGGTGTGGCTGTTCAAAGGGAACAACGGCAAACCGAGCAAGATCCTTGCCGGTCTGCACTTCGGCGGGGAGAGCGGCACCAACCCCGATGAGCACGCGCTGGCCTGCCTGCCCGCCTCGGTGTTCGAGAAGCTCGACATCAGCCTGCAGCCGCCCGCCCCGGGCGAGGTCCAGACCATGCCGGGCTACGACCCGCACTTTCTGAGCATGCGGCTCGAAACCCCCCAGCTGGCCGCGGACATCGCGGGCGACGCCGTGCTGCTCAACGGCTCCGCGGTCATCCCCTACACCCACTTCTCCCTGACCCTCAGCACATCTCGACGCTTCCCGTTCTGGGTGGGCTGGAACATCGATGGCGGCTCCCTCAAGAGGCTCAGCCGCTCCGGCATCCCGTTCACCAAAGACCCCCGGCTTCCCGCCAGCGCCCAGGTGGGCAACGAGCTGTACGCAGCCAACCGGCTCGACCGGGGCCACGTCGCGCGGCGCGCTGACCTGCTGTGGGGCAGCCCGCCCGAGGCCAGGCAGGCCAACACCGACTCGTTCTTCTACACCAACATCACCCCACAGATGGACGACTTCAACCAAAGCAGCAAGAGCGGACTGTGGGGGCAGCTGGAGGACGCCGTCTTCGCCGACACCGATGTCGACAACCTCAAGGTCAGCGTCTTCGGCGGACCGGTCTTCCACGACGACGACCGCCGCTTCCGAGACGAGCGGATCCCCCGCGAGTACTGGAAAGTGCTCGCCTTCACCCAGCAGGGCGAACTGAAAGCCAAAGCGTTCCTCCTCACCCAGAACCTCAACCAGATCGAAGCCCTCGAACTCGACGAATTCCGCGTCTTCCAGGTCACCCTCAGCGAGATCGAGGAGCGCACCCGCCTCCGCTTCCCCGACACCCTCCACAAGACAGAAACCCTCCCCACCCCCGAGACCACAGCCGATCGGCAGCCCCTGGAAGACCTCACCGACATCCAGTGGCACTGACAAGCCGGCCGCTCGAGCGTGCCGGGCCTGGAACGGAGTCGGCCGTGGCCAGCTGAAGTGACGAGGCCGCCCGCCGGGCCGAGCACTGCGCGGTGGACACAGCGGCCACCGCCCCTGACACAGCCGCCGACTCAGCGACCGCCGATCATGGCGACGCGCCGAGGGTGTGCCGTGACCGAGTCCTGACGTCAGAGCTCGACATCGACCAGGTGGAGGTCCGTCACACCGCTGATGTTCACCGGCCACGGACACCCCGCTCGCTCGCGGCGTGGTCGAAGGCGTAGGTGTGGCCAGGGCCGGGGCTCCAGTGGCCCGGACAACCGGGCTGCTGTCCAGGGACTCACCCGAGGCGGTCTCGCACAGCATGTGCCAGCCTACGCAGGCGCCGTCCACGCCACCCGGCAGACCTCCGGGCAGCAGGCCCTCCACCCGTCGGTCACCCGGCCCGATCCGTTCTCGACGCAGACGCGGATCTCGCCGCAGCCGAAGCAGCAGGACCCGCCGTCGGTGGCACAGGCGGGCGCGGCGGCCCGCGCCCGCCGCACCTGTCACGCACGACCGTCCAACGCATGTGTCTGACCTGCCGTAAGCAGGGGCTGCCGGGGGTGCCTACACGCCCTTCGTCAAGGCGCCCCTGTCTGGTTGGGGCTGATTCGGCAAGCCTGATGGATCTAGTACTCAGCGGGACTTTGCTGTCTGACCTGCGGGTTCGTCGGGCGGCTGGAGCGCGGCGGGACTTCGATCGTGTGGGGGCGGCCTCACGGAGACCGCCCCTCGATCGTGCGACAATGCCGCAGGTAGTGACAGCGGCGGGCGACTGCGTGGCGTCGGCGGCGCCAGTTCGACCGGCTCAGCGCGTGGTGCAGTCCTCGGTGTCCGCTCAGGTGCGGGGGCCGGGCACGACAAGCTGCCAGGAGTCGCCGAACCTCCGCCACTGTGAGCTCGAGGGCCCCGGCCGTCTCACCTGTTTCGCCCTTTTCCCGGGCCTGGTGTGTCGTGGCGGCCAGGAAGGTGTGCGCGAGCATGGCCGTGGTGACGTGCCGGTACCAGCCCACGTAGCGACGGACTTCGTACTGGTCTAGGCCGCATTCCTTCTTCGCGGCCTAGAAGCACTCTTCGATCGCCCAGCGTGCCCCGGCGACCCGCAGCAGCTCCTGGACGGTGACCCGAAGGGGGGTGTAGGCGAGGTAGCAGGCGATCGTCGGTTTGCGAATGCTCCGCAGGGCCAGTGCCCACCACATCCGGTGAGAGACCTCGCCCTGATAGTCGAATTGGATGACGGTCGACAGCCTCACCGCTGCCCAGTGGCATACGCGGGGCCCTTCGCGCCCGTCGCCGCATGACATCTTCTCCCACGCTCCGCCCGGGGCCTGCGTGAACAGAACCTCGATCGGCGAACAGCCCACGCTGAACACAGACTTGGGGACGGCCAGCACCGTAGCCGACACCCGTCTGTTCCAAAGGCCCGGCCACGGGCGGAGGCGTAGGCGGTGAAGACGCCGATCTGGCGATTCTCGGTCCGGCCGGGCAGAAGCCGATCAGGACCCGGCCCAGTGGCTACCGCTGGCCCCGGACGCGCACTGCCGGTACGTGGGCGAGTGGGTCGCGATGAAACTCCGCTGGCAGCTCACCCTTCGACGCCGCGGAGCTGGACGCGCTGAAGGTGTTCGCTGAAGGGCCTGCGACGACACCGTCGTCCAGTACACCCCGGCCGGGTAACAGCGCCTGCCCACCTCCATCGGTGCTCGGGGGGCGCCCCGTTCTCGGCCGCCCGGCGGGTTCACCAGTTCGATGCGGTTCGGGTCCCTTCCTGCGTCGCGCCGTGGGGCGCGACCGACCGCGCTGGTGCGGTGGGCGAGCGGCACCAGTGACCGCGAGGAGCGGCGCGCGCGGGAGGCCCATCGCCGACCGCTGGTTTGTCAGCTCCAAGCTGCGCCGGGTGTGGCCTTTTTGATCATGCGGCTGAGTCTGTCGTCGGTACCGACCCAGCAAGATCATGGCCTCACAGCTTGATCACGAGGCTTCTTGTGAACAGACTGCCCTGGTGAGCGCCGATCTGCCTGCCTTCCGCTACCACCCCGATCCGCTCGCCAGCGGCTCCATCCGCCAGAGCGCGGAGACATGTGTGTGCTGCAACCGCGACACGGGATGGATCTACACCGCGGCCTTCTACACCGCCCAAGCGGTCAGCGGACGTTTCTGCCCCTGGTGCATCGCCGACGGCAGCGCGGCTGAACGGTTCGCCGGCGAGTTCGCCGTTTCCTACGGGCTTGAAGACGTCAGCGAGGAGACCCTCCGCGAGGTCACCCGCCGCACTCCCGGCTTCCATGCCTGGCAAGACCCGCACTGGCTCGTTCACTGTCACGACGCGGCAGCCTTCATCAGCGAGGTCGGATACACCGAACTGGCGGCCCGCCCCGAAGCCCTCGACCAGCTCAGGCAGGACCTACGTACGAACGACTGGCACGACACAGCCCAACTCGAGCAGTTCCTGACTCACCTCGGCGAAACAGCCACCGCCATGCTCTTCCGCTGCACAGTCTGCGGCACCTACCTCGCCTACACCGACGCCTCATAGCCCGCCGCCCCCGAGCAACCAACCACGTGCGGCGTGAGGGCCCGCCAGGGGTGAGGAAGCGGGCACCCATGTTGTCCCTCGGATTGAGGTAGACCATCGCGGTGAACCAGTGGGGCGGCCTTGCGAGGTGCTTCAGCCGCAGCAGAGTCGCGTAGGCGTAGAGCGTGCGGTGGGCGGGCCGGTGAGCGCCATAACCGGTGGAAGGAAGAGCTCGAACGCCACGAGACTGGGCTCGTGGACATTCGGTCAGCTCGCCCAGACGACGCCCCCGTGATCGCGGAAATCTACATCCGAGCCTGGCAATCGGCCTTCGCCGGGATCATTCCCCGGCACTACCTCGACGGCATGGACCTGGCAGCCGAGACGGCTGGCTGGGACGAAACACTGCGAGCAGCCCGATGGCCGAAGGCCGGCGCGCTCGTCGCGGAGGAAGAAGCAGACGTGACAGGTTTTGCAGGGTTCGGACCAGCCCGCGAGTCACCCGCCACCGCGGAGCTTTCGACCCTCTATGCCCTGCCCATCGCCTGGCCACCAGCACGCCTACTCACAGGAGCGTCACGGCGGGGCTCGCCTCCGGCGGCCTCACCTTCTCAGACCCGGACCGCCGTATCTGAGCACTACCACCACGGGTCGCGTCACATCCAAGACCAGCTCACCACCTAGCCCCACCGCCCGGTGTGGCAGCGCCTCCACCTGGACAGTGGTCGTAGCCGGCCCGGCTCCCGCCTCCGATACCGTGTTCCTCTACGAGGTGCCACGGATGTGGCGCCCTCCACCGGAGGTAATCAGCGTATGAGTTCGAAGCGCAGCAAGAATCCAGCCCTGCCCGTACTTGACGACGCATTCCGACTCGCGTCGGTCAAGGACGCCGAAGAGTCCACCCGTGACTTGGCCGCGCGGCTGGCCACCACCGAGCTGCGCCGCGTTTCCCACCCGGGCCGGGTCACCTGGGAGCCCACCGATCAGGCCGAGCCCGTACCGGTCCCGCCGACTGTGGTCGACGGTGACGGGGACCTGTGGCTGCGGGACCGGGGCACCGGCACCTGGACCATGCCCGAGTTCAACCCGAAAGAGTTCCCGGCCCGCTGTGGCGAGGTTCTGACGTGGAACCAGCTTGCCCGCGAGTTCGGCCCGCTGACCGGACTGGCCGACGACCGCCGCATCGGCGGCGGCCGGCGCTGACCGCGCACCCTTCTGGGATGGCCGCGCCCCTGAAGCGCCCGTTACGGGTAGCTGGGCCGCTGTACCGAACCCGAGGGGAGGACGTCCATGTCCGTCATCAAACTTCGCGAACACCAGGTGGCCCAGAAGGCGGCCTTCCGGAAATGGGTGGGACTCCCCCCACGGTCACCGGTGCCCCCGCATGACGCCCGGGGCACGATCGTGTCCGCGACCGGCTCCGGCAAGACGATCACGGCCGCTGCGAGCACCCTGGAGTGCTTCCCGGACGGGCGAATCCTCGTCACCGTCCCGACCCTGGACCTGCTCGCGCAAACCGCCCGGGCCTGGCGGGTGGTCGGTCGGTCACCAGGCCACGATGGTCGCGGTGTGCTCGCTGGAGAACGACGCCGTACTGGACTCGCTGGGGGTGCGGACCACTACGAACCCGATCCAGCTCGCCCTGTGGGCCGGGCACGGGCCAGTCGTCGTGTTCGCCACGTATGCCTCCCTCGTGGACCGCGAGGACGTCGACGCACCGATGGGCCAACGGAAGGTTCGCGGGCCGCTGGAGGCCGCTCTGACGGGCGGCGAGCGCCTGTACGGGCAGCGCATGGACGGCTTCGACCTCGCCATCGTGGATGAGGCCCACGGAACCGCTGGTGATCTTGGTCGTCCGTGGGCGGCGATCCACGACAACCAGCGGATCCCCGCCGACTTCCGGCTCTACCTCACCGCGACCCCGCGCATCCTCGCCGCGGCCCGCCCGCAGAAGGGCGCGGAAGGCCAAGAGGCGGAGATCGCGTCGATGGCCGACGACCCGAAAGGCACGTACGGCGCATGGCTCGCAGAGCTCGGTCTGAGCGAGGCGATCGAGCGCGAGATCCTCGCCGGGTTCGAGATCGACGTGCTGGAGATCCGCGCCCCCTCCCCCGTCCTCGGGGAGTCGGAGGAGGCCCGGCGCGGCCGGCGCCTGGCGCTCCTGCAGACCGCGCTGCTGGAGCACGCGGCGGCGTACAACCTGCGTACGGTCATGACGTTCCACCAAACCGTCGAGGAAGCCGCCGCGTTCGCGGAGAAGCTGCCCGAGACCGCAGCCGAGCTGTACGCCAACGACGCCTCCGACGCCGACATGGTCGCCAGCGCCAGCTTCCGCCCCCTCGTAGCCGTCCTCCAAGGCCTGCGCTCCCATGACGAACGACTCGTCGAACAGCTCGCCTCCCGCGCGCTCACCAGCGGCAAGCGCAAGGTCCACGTCCGGCGCGACGAGGACGGGCAGATCGTCGCAGTCGGCGGCGAGGGTGACGGCGAGGACCAGGAGGACGACACGCAGGCCGCCGCCGAAGCCGCCCTGCTCCACTTCTCCAGCCCACGCGACGCCGCGACCATCGCGGCCTTCCTGCGCACCCGGGTCTACCGACCGGAGTCCCTGGTGTGGCTGGAGGGCTACCAGGCCCTGCTCCGGTGGCGGAAGGAGAACGAGACCACCGGCTTCTACGCCGTCCCCTACGACGTGGAGACCGAGGTCGGCGTCACCAAGGACTTCCCCCTCGGGCGGTGGGTGCACCAGCAGCGCAAGGCACTGCGGGCCGGAGAGCTGGAAGAGCGACGCAAGACGCTCCTGGACACGCCGGAGGCCGGGATGGGGTGGGAGCCGGGCGAAGAAGCCTGGGAGGAACAAGCTCGCCACGCTCCGCTCCTACCGGCGCGCCATGGGGCACCTCGCGCCGCGTCAGGACGCCGTGTGGAGCGAGGGCGAGACGATGGTGCCGGTCGGCCAGCACATGGCCAACCTTCGCCGCAAGGGCACGAAGAACGAGCTCGGCAAGGATGAGGACACCACGGCCACCCGGGCCGCACAGCTCGCCGAGATCGACGAGGACTGGGACTGCCCGTGGCCGCTGGACTGGCAACGCCACTACCGCGTCCTCGCCGACCTCGTCGACGCCGACGGCCACCTACCGGCCGTCGAACCCGGGGTGCTCTTCGAAGGCGATGACATCGGGCGGTGGCTGGAGCGGCAGAAGAACCCGGGCACCTGGGCACAGCTTCTCCCCGAACAGCAGGAACGGCTGTCGAAACTGGGCGTACAACCCGCCCAGGCACCCTCCCCCGCCCCCGCAGCCCGACGCGGGGCGAAGGGGCCGAGCAAGGCGCAGCAGGCGTTCCAGCGGGGGCTGGCGGCGCTCGCGCAGTGGGTGGAGCGGGAAGGCGCCCACCGGCCGGTTCCGAGGGCCCACAGCGAACAGATCGCGGTCGAGGGTGAGGTGGAGCCGGTGGTCATGAAGCTGGGAGTGGGTCTCCAACACCAAATCCAGGCGCGACAAGCTCACCGCCGACGAGCTCGCCGCCCTCGCGAAGCTGGGCATGGACTGGGCGGGACCGCCTCCGGCCGTCGAGACCGCCCCGGAGCGGCCCGCACTGCAGTCCGCTTCTTCCACGCCGCAGGGACGTCGGTCGGTACGGGAACACGAGGAAGAGTGCGAAGAGGAGCTGTACGAGGGCGGGAACTGCACCTGCTGGTCCATCAAGCGGTACGGGCCGCCCTCCGAGCGGGAGAGCTACTGGGACAACCTCTGACCACTCCCACGCCCGACCGGGCCCCTGACCTCCTGGTCCGGGGCCCGGTCCGTCGTAGGCCGAACATGGGCACGGCCCTGCAACACGAGTGAAACGCGCCCACACCGACTCCCCCTCGCGAGTGTTCTTGCAGGTCAGAGTTGCACGCGCCTCCGTTTCACTGAGGCGTTTCAGTGCCATGAAGTGATGTTGCAGTTCGTTAGGCCGGGCCGGGCGCGGCCACCCGGGGAATGGTCACGTGGCCGAGCTCGCATGCGTGACGGGACGAGTGGAGGCTCGTTGGCCGGGCATGAACAAGCACCTCACCACCGCAACCGTCAGCCCACGGTTCAGCCCCCGCTCGGTACAACCCTCTCCGGGGCGAGCGCGGCTTCCGATCGGTCCAGCCGTTCGTAGAGAGCGCGGGCCAGCCGGGCGCGGTTCTGGACGCAGCGCACGGTGCCCTCCAGCGTCGCGGATAGCCGGCCTTCCGCCTCGCGGAGGACGACGTCGGCGAGCGCCTGCGGTGCGCTGTGCGCGGGGTAGGAAGCCGGGTTAGAGCGGCGAATCGGCGGTCCAGGAGGGACGGCCTGGAACGTTTCCTCTGGGTTGCCTCACCGGCCGGTGTTTGTCGGCTACCGGCTGGAATCGCAGCCGGTTTTGACGCTCCCCCTCTACGGATGATCTTCTGCGCGGCACGCGTGGGATGGAGATCAAGTGAGTGGATCATCACGGATGTCTGTTTATTTCCGTGAAAGGTGTTCCATGAGGATCGTCCGAACGACCCGGGCGCGTTGCGCTGTTGCGCTGTCCGCCGTCGCCGTCGCGTCACTGCTGTCGCCGTCCGTCGCGTCCACCGCGTCCGCGTCGAGTGCCCAGGTGCGGACGTTCAATCGTGCGGGTGACCACACCTTCACCGTGCCGGAGCGCGTCAGCCGTATCAGCGTCGTGGCCCTGGGCAGCGGCGGTGGCGGTGGTGGCGGTGGCGGTTTCAACGACGGGTCCTTGACCGGCGGCGGTGGCGGTGGTGGCGGCGGCGGTGGCTCCGCCTCGTGCACCCTCGCCGTCACCTCCGGGCAGACGCTCGACCTCACCGTCGGCAGGGGCGGTGGTGGTGGTAAGGCGTCCAGGCACAACAACGGCTGGAAGGGTGAGAACGGGACCGCCACCGTCCTCGCCGTCAACGGAATCAAGCGCGTCAGCGCCGACTTCGGCGACTACGGCGAGAGCGGCGAGGGCTCCGGAATCGTCGGAAGTGGTAAAGGCGATTTCGGCGGAAAGGGCGGCAACCCCAAGAACAGCCTGTGCGAAGGCACCGACCCTAGCCTCCTCGCAGGTCAGAAGGGCGAGGACGGTCACGACGGCAGCCGCAACAGCCGGGGCATCGGGGGCAACGGCGGCAGGCCCGCGCTGTACCCGGAGACCTGCCCGGGCGCTGGTCGCGGAGGCGACGGAGGCACCGGCGCCGGTGTCTCCGGCGCTCGGGTCAACGATGAAATGCAGTACGAACTGGCCGCCCCGGGCCGCGGAGGCCGGGACGGCTGCGTGGTCCTGACCTACACCACGGACGCCCCGGAATCCTGACACCGCGCCCTCCCCCGGTGTGAGGCAGGTTTTCAGTGCCCGTTCGAATCTTGACCTGCGGGTTTTGCCCAGCTCCGGATTCGAACGGGGCGGCTTGGGTTGCGCCGGCGAGGACATGAGCGTCCGTGCTGTCCGAGCGGACCGTGATCACTGGCCGTTCCCTTCCGCTCCGAGGCGCGTTACCTGAGGGGAATCCACTCACCTCGGAGGAGAAGCCTCGATGAAGCGTCTGACCGCTGTTCTCTCTGCCTCTGCGCTTGCGCTGGGAGGTCTCGCGGGTGCCAGCATGCTTGCACCCGTCGCTGCGTACGCCGGGCCCACCTGCGGCGGGTCCATCGACGACTGGAGGAGCCTCGATACGGCCGCCAGCTACAGCGGCACCGCCAAAACCTATTCCGGCGGCGAGGTACAACGCGAGGTTGTCCTGGCGGGCGACACCGTATGGGTTCCCGGTGAGACGAACACGCTCCCCGTCACCTTCACGGAGGGGAAGCTGACATGGGGCGTGAGCAGCCCGGACGGCGGTTCGGACTACAGCCTCAGCTCGCCGCAGTGTGCGCAGGGAGACTCCCGCGTCACCAGCGCGACGTACGAGGAGATTTCAAGTGGCGTAGGCGGGGGCGGCCGCATGGAGGGACAGCTCACACGGGCGTGATCCCCCCATCCCCGATGTAGCGCAGGGCCGCACCGAGGGACAGGCCGAAGAAGTCGCAGATACGGCGGGGCCACCACCGGCGGCCTCGGCCTCGTCTCGTGGGGGACGGTCCTCACGGAGCCGGCGGGCTAGGCCGGCCGCCACGTACCCACGGACCGGGTGTGGTCGGCGTGGCTGTGCGGCGACCCCCTCGTGTCCGAGCGGCGCGAAGTGCTGCGCCAGTTCGCCAACGGCATCGACGCGGCCGGGCGCAGGGTCCACCGCGCGTTCCTCGCCAGCGTTCGCGTGCTCGGGAGCGTGGACATCACGGGCAAGCGGGGAGTCATGGAGCTCCAGCGCCCCACCTGTGCCCCGGGGGCGGCTACTCGGTGAGGCGATCGGGGCCGGGAAGCTCCGGCGGGAAGTGCCGCTCGAGGATCTCCTCCCAGCGGTGCAGGACGACGAAGCCGGTGGTGTCGGCCTGCGCCTGAACCAGCTCGCTCAGCGCGTCGACGAAGGGCTGGGCCGCGGTGCCGGGCGGCACCGCGGCGACGGCCGCCTTGAGCCGCTCGTGCGCGGCTGGGAAGACGTCCCGGGCCCACGCGTCCTGCTCCCGGACCTGCTTGCTTCCCTTGCTTCCCTCCTCGAGGTTGATCTGCAGGATCGCGAGCGCCGGGCAGTCGGGGGCGTGTCAGGTCTCGCTGCACCCGCCGTCGGTCTTCACGTACGCGATACGGGTGTTGTCGAGCCCGGCAGGGCGAAGCAGTCGGTGCAGTCGACGCGTTCCGTCTCCGGCTCATCGGTCATCGCGGACCCCCCTTCGAGTGGAGGCAGCGCCCGCCATCCCGATCAACGGGTGGCCAGTGGCTTCCTCCGCCGCCGCAACCCGGGCCGGCCCCCGGGGCTCGAGGCAGACCTCTTCCTCTCGGCTATCGCGTGAGAAAGACACCTCATGCAGTTGAGCCGTCAAGCCGCCGCCCCATCGCCCCCGCAGAACCTTGGCCCAGTCGCCAGCTTCCGGACCCGGATCTTCCCACTGTGGCACCGGGCTGGGAGCCGTCTCGATCAGGTGCACGAGCGTCCAAGCGACGCCGTAGCAGTCGTCGGGACCGAAGCAGGTGGCCAGGGCAGTCGCCTCTTCGGACGTGACAGGACGGGAGATCGTCCTCAGCTGACGTTCACGCCGGTCGATCTCTTCCTCGCTCGCGTCCCAGTCGGGAAGCGGTCCGTCGGCAACGAACGTCTGTACTTCGGGTCTCATGGCCGAATGATCGTCTCCCTCGCCGCCGATGGACAAGCTGCCCCGTTCTGCTTCACGCGGTGGCTGTTCCTGCTGGCTGGCGCTCTACGGGGAAGGCGATCGCTTCATCGAACGGGACCCGTGCCAAGAGGCAGTGATGGAGTTGGCCGAGCATCCGGCCCTACCCACCGCCACGTTCAGCGCGGTGCCGGCAGCGAGGTCAGAGGCTGACGGTTGGCACCCTGACCGACCACCCGCCACACCGGCTGCTCGGTCCCGTGCTCGGTCAGCTGGGACAAGGTTGTCGTCGCCACGGTGATCCGCCAGTTCGGCCGGGCACGGTCGTGGAAGGCGGCCTCCCTCGTTTCCGGGGCCGCACGGCGCGTGGCCGGGGCGAAGACGAACAGCAACAGCGGGAAGGGCCGCTCCAGCGACGGCCCGGCGTAGGTCTCCTGCCAGTGGGAGCGCGGAGCGCGGGCGGCGTTCCCGCGCCTGGACGGCGGTGCGCCGACGGTTCACGCCATGCGTTCATGACCGGCTTCACCGACGCCATGGCCGTTGTTGGTGTCATTCTCGTTGTGACCGCCGCGGCGTGCCTGGCGCTCGCCCCCCGCCGCGCCCAAAACTCACAAGACGTAGCGCCCGAGGGCTCGACAATTGAGCACTTCCCCGAGCCTTCCCGGTCTTGAGCTAGCGATGATGGAAGGAGGGTCTCCCCCACAGGCTGGCGGCGCCTGTGCGGCAGCCGTCTCCCGCCGAGCGGCAAGCAGTCGGCGGTGTGAGGCCACTGGCCCCGGCCGCAGGTGATCAGCGCACCAGGCGTTCGATCAGCGTCTGCCAGGCGTCACCGAGGAAGTCGTTGGTCTGCGCCGCCGTCCCGGCATCGATCTCGGGACGCGAGCGGGCCAGCAGCAGGGGTCCTTCCAGGGCTGCGGTGAGCTGGATCACCACGCCCTCCAGGTTCGGCATCGGCGCACCTTGGCGCAGCAGCATCCGGATGTGGAGCTGAGTCAGGGAGGGGTCGCCGACCAGGGCGGGCTCGTCGCGGTCGAGGGCGGCGCGTGCGATCGCCTGGTGGTCGACGAGGAACGCCACGCGGGCGCGGCCGTAGGCGACAAGACGTTCCAGGGGATCGGCTCCGGGCCCCAGCGGCGGCGGCCCGGACAGCACCCGCTCCTGGAACTG
Organism: Streptomyces sparsus; assembly: GCF_054776295.1. Taxonomy (NCBI): domain Bacteria; kingdom Bacillati; phylum Actinomycetota; class Actinomycetes; order Kitasatosporales; family Streptomycetaceae; genus Streptomyces; species Streptomyces sparsus. The sequence continues at coordinate 8,619 of NZ_BAAHCA010000003.1, read as the reverse complement.
CCGCTCGTCCGCGTCCAGCAGTGCCCGGAAGATGCCTGCCCGGGTGCCGAAGCGGCGGAAGACGGTGCCCTTGCCGAGGCCGGCGCGCTCGGCGAGGCCGTCCATCGTGACCTTCTGTACGCCGTATTCCTCGATCATCTCGCGGGCGGTGCGCAGCAGATGCTCACGGTTGCGCACCGCGTCGGCGCGCTCGCCGCGCGGCTTACCGAGGGGCACTACGGAGGAGTCCACAGGTCCAACCTACAAGCAGAAATATTAAGCGGGGTGAAGTCCGTTTATAGTGTCGTGGGAGCGCGACACGTCTGGAGGCCCTCCAGACCGTCACATCCGCATGCACCGATCCGCCCGTTAGAGAGATGACAAACCATGAACTTGCTCCGACTCGACGCCAGCATCTTTCCCGGCACCTCCGCCAGTGCCGAGATAGCCGACCTCGCTCAGGCCGAGTGGACCGCAGCCCACCCCGACGGCACAGTGACCCGGCGCCACCTCGCCACCGACGCCCTGCCCGCTGACGCCTGGACCCTCGCCACGCTGGCGAGCTACACGCCCGAGGCGGACCGCACACCGGCCCAGCGCGAGGCACTGGTCCTGGCCGCGGCCCTGGCCGAGGAAGTGCAGGGTGCAGACGCCGCGATCCTGGCCGTGCCGTTGTACAACTACGGCGTTTCCCAGCACTTCAAGACCTGGGTGGACCTCGTCATCACGGGCGCCGGCCCCACCACCCCGCTGCTGAAGGGCACCCCCACCGTGCTGGTGACCGCGATGGGCGGCGGCTACGGGCCCGGCGCTCCGCGGGAGGGCTGGGACCACTCCACCCCGTATCTGGAGCGGGTCCTCGCCGACATCTGGGGAGCCGACCTGACGATCATCAAGCGCGAACTCACCCTCGCTGAAACCACTCCCGCCATGGAGGGCCTGCGGGACCTCGCCAAGCGGCAGCACTCCGACGCGCTCTCCGCCGCCCGCGACGCGGGCCAGGACCTGGCAGGGCGCTGACGCTCAGGGGCCTCCGCACGCCCCTGCCACATCCGATGCCGCCGACAGGCCGTTCCCGGTGCACTCGCAGACGCCGTGTGATGTCCGATGGTCCGGCTCGAACGCCCGAAGTCAGCAGATGGAGCGAGGTCCAGTGCCGTCTGGGTTGTAGGCACGGTCCGCGGGCTTCACCTGGCGTGAGGAAACCCCAGACGGGTCGCGGAGTAGCGGACGCGACCTTCCTGACAGTGCCGGGCCACGGGACGGGCCCGGCACTGTCCCCCACCGGGCGGCAGCAGCACGCAGTGCTACGTGTGCAAGATCGGAACGACATGGACTCCACACCAGCGATACGAGACCAGGACAGTGCGATCCCGACACTGCGCCGGGCGGGCTGGTTGATGTACCCGCGGTGGCACGACTGATCGCTTCCGACGGGCTGGCGGCACCGTCTATCGCGCCAGGACAAGCACACCAAGCCGGAAGCACATTGCGGCTGCTGCTTGCCCATGACGCCCTCGAAGCCGGGGCCGTGTGGCTGGCCGAGGAGACGCCCGGGCACCTGGCAGCCGTCGTGACCTGGCAGCCCGCCCACGGGCGAGAGCCTGATCCACAGCGGGTCGAGCACCTGCTGACCAGAGAGGTCGGCGCGCTGGACGAGTTGAGAAGCACGGCACAAGCAGACGCGGCGGCCATCAGCGGGCACTGGCCCCAGGTGCCGCATGGTGTGCTGGTGCTGACACGGCGGCAGGGACACGTCGCCGCGGGCATCGCCATGAATCTAATCCGAGCAGCACTGCGTGACCTCGGCCCTCAGCACGAGCCCGTGGTGGCCGTCAGCCGCTCCGCAGGGGAAGGACACCTACTCGAGGGGCTCGGCTTCTCGGACCCGCACGACATACGCCTGCCCTCCGGCGCCGGTTTGTGGCTGTCCGAACTCAGACCGCCCGCCAGGGATACACAGACATGGTTGTCCAAGACCGTGTCCTATGTGGTGAGGCGGACGAGCCGCTTGCAGCAGCAGAGGGCGGCGGCGAGTCCGAGAAAGGCCAGGTAGTTGCGGGGACCGCGTTCGTAACGAGGGTTGAGTCGGCGGTAGCCGGACAGCCAGGACATCGTCCGCTCGACGACCCATCGACGGCGCCCCCATCGCTCGCTGGACTCGATTCCCTTGCGGGCGATCCGCACGCCGATCCGTCTTCCTCGTAGCCATCTGCGCAGGTCGGCCCGGTCGTAGGCTCTATCGGCGTGCAGGCGCTCGGGGCTTGAAGTGACGGCCGCGATGGGGGTCGTGTCACGTTTGGTGACCCTCCACCACCGGCTTCAGACCTTCACTGTCATGGACGTTGCCGGCGGAGACGCCGACGAGGACGGGCAGCCCGTTGGCGTCCGACAGTACGTGCATCCTGGAGCCCGGCTTGCCCCGGTCCACGGGGCTCGGACCTGTATGTTCGCCCCCCTTCCTAGCCCTGACGTGGGCGGTGTCGAGGACGACGCGGGTGACATCGACCAGACCGGCACCGTCCGGGCGGTGTAGCACGGCCTCGTGCAGCCGACCCCAGACCCCCGCCCTCGACCAGATCAGGAACCGGCGATGGACGGTCGACTTCGATATCCCGAAACAGGGCGGCAGCGACCGCCAGGCGCACCCACTGACCAGCACGTAGACGATGGCCGCGAACACCGTCTCATCAGGCGTGTTCTGCGTCCCCCCGCCCTGACGTCGCTTGTCGATGAGTTTGGGAGGTGCCCATTTCCACGGATGGGTGATGTCGACGAGTTCGGGTTCTGGCTCACATTCCGTGGAGCGGATACGGAAAGTCAGATCTTCGGAGCCATGCGATGGCGGTTCGGATGGGCTCGAAGTCGAGGCGAGGTGAGTTCCAGGGCCCGGTTGTCGCGTCCGGCGCTCATGTGGTTGATCCAGCGTTCGTACCAGTCGAGGAAGTCGGTGGCGGAGGAGACGTTGGGGCCCCAGTACCCGTCGCTGTTACCAACGAGGACGCGGCCGGTGAGTGGACCGGCCACCCCGAGGACGCATACATCGGTGCAGCCCATTTCGATGATGTGGAGGAAGAGATCGCGTTCATGTGGCCCGGGGCCCACGCAGCCGAAGCCTCGGGGTGTCCTTGGTTCTCCGGGCGGATCCATAACCAGCAGGGAACACCGTTCCAGCGGCATGAGGCCATAGAACGGAGCCGCGCCTGAGCCGCCGATGTGCGTGAGGAACTGCCGATAGGCGTAGGGAAGAACGATGTCGTGCTCGGCCTCAAACGCAGCGACGCGTGCTTCCGCCAGCTTCGGACCGGGGAAGAGCTTGTGTTGTTCTTCCCCGAAGGAGTGGCTGCGCAGTGGTTGGAACGGGATCGCGGCCAGCTTGCGACGCAGGCGGGGTATGCGGGGATCCATGGTGCATCTTCTCTCGTCCTCGTCACCCTATGGGTGGCTGTAGTCAGCTGGCCAGAAGCACCCTCTTCCGCAGTAGAGCGAAGCCAGCCTGGCCGAACATCTGGCGTTTGAGCATCTTGATCCGGTTGACGTGGCCTTCGACGACGCCAGAGCTCCAGGGCAGTGTGAGGCCGGCAATGACCGCGTCACGGTCACGGTTGATGCCTGCGGCAAGGGTGTGGAGGCTGGGGAGGTCGTCTCGCCGGACGGCGTCGAGCCACCGCGGCAGCCGTTCGCCATGCCGCTCGGTGAGCATCTGCCCAAAGGAGCGGACGTGGCCGGTGACAGCATCGAGTTCGGGGCAATGGACCAGCACTGCCTTGAGCCGAAGGTGCTCGGTCTCGGTGAGGGTCTCGGGTCGGCGGAGGATCCATCCGGCGACGACCCGGGGTGACGGTGGTCGAGCTGTGACGGGGCCCGGTGAGAGGCGCTTCTCCCGGAAGTAGGCGCGAACCCGCTGGTAGCTGCCCTGATAGCCGAGCGGAACGATCTCCTCCCAAACGGTCCAGGCGTTCGTGCAGCCTTGGTTCCAGCGGTCATCCAGGTAGAGCTTGAAGGCGTCGAGCTTGGACGGTCGTCCCTGCCGCTGCCCGTGGAACAGGTCCTCCGGGGTGGCTGCGTCGGCGAATAGTTTGACGGTGCGGGAGGTCATACGGAGTTGACGACCGATCGCCCTCCGGCTGAGCCCGGTTGCCAGTAGTTCGTGGACGATCGCGTGCCTGACGCGGGTGCGGTCAGCGAAGCGGTGTCCCCTTGGCCAGGGCGAGCTGGAGGGGTCTTCGAACTTCTCGGGCGCGGAGGCAGGCTGGGCTGGATTCGGCACCAGGACCTGCGTGTGCCGAAGATGCCACCTGTCCACCACCTGCACCGCCTGTGGTGCCCCGGCCGTGGCACCTTCGGCGAAGAACGGCGCACGATCGCGGCAGACCACCTCCACCCCAGGGCCGTTTCGCGAGCCAAGCGGCCAGGCTGGACGCCTCCCGGTCGGGCAACAGGTCCACTGGACGCCGGCTTTCGATCGACCAGAACAGTTCCGTAGTGACGCCCTTTGCGGGTCGCGTACTCATCGACGCCGACCACCCGCGGGGCTGGAACGTCGGGGTCAGGCAACGCTTGGACCAGCCGCAGCACCGTACTGCGGCTGACGGACACGCCGAACACGCTCGCCAGGCGGGCACCGGCCCGACCAGCGAGCGCGAGGCCGACCGCGGCCAGCGTCGACCGCAGGCGCTCGGTCCGCCGACCGTACCGACGGGTCAACCCAGGCAGCTGTTTGGCGAAAGTCCGCCGCCCGCACGAGATGACCGGGCAGAGGAACCTGCGGACGCGTAAACCGAGAGCGACTTGTCTGCCTCCGCTGGGCACATCAGCAGGAAAGCGCAGGTAGGAGCTGTGAATCCGCCGCGACCAGCTTCCGCCCGTCCGGGGGCGGGCAGGGCCGCCGCGTCAAAGCCCGCGGGACCGGCCGGTGCCAATTCCGGCGACGTACAGAGCGGGCAGCCCCAGCCCCAGCCCCAGCCCCAGCCCCAGCCCCAGCAGCATGATGTTCCTCGAGCGGGAGGCGTCGCTCATTGTGATATGGGCGGCGTTGATCAGGAAAGCGAAGTTGAAGAGCACCACTGCACCTATGTCCAACATGTCTCACTCCTCTGCCGTCGTGGTCAGAGGGCTCGTCCACCCCCGATTCCACGGGACAGCCGGTTCGACGCCGACGGACTGGGGCGGAATCAGCGGCGCGCTGCGGTGACCATCACCAGTAGGGGGACGAGGCGGGTGGGGGGGATCTGGTAGCGGCCGCGCCCCGTCGTCTCCAGCCAGCCGGCGGAGACGAGTTGCCGCAGGTGGTGGTAGATCTGGCCGGTCGTGCCGAGCCCCTCCAACTCGGTGAGCTCGGCGACCGCTGTACGCCCCCCAGCCAGCGCCTGAATGAGCCGCAGCCGCACCGGGTGACTCAGCGCCCCCAGCGCGTCGGCCGCCTCCGACCAGTCCGAGCTCAGCATTGAATCGGTGGCGTCGGACCGCTCCCACTCGACGAGCTCCCCGTCGAGGCCGACCACGGACCCGGCGAACAGGACCCCGCCGCGCGCCGCTTCCTGGAGCCGCTCGCGGAGTTGGGGCAGCGCCCAGTAGGCCTCGGTCGGCGCCTCGTCCGGGCTGGGGCCCCGGTGGTCGCCGCCCAACCTGGCCTCGATTTCGGAGAGCCGCCGCGCCATGTCGGCTACCTGCCCCGCCAGGGCCTCCCAGGAGGGCGCGTGCTCATTCATCGACCCAGCCTATCGGTGGTCCCACCGGGGCGGGACCACGGCGGCGGGCCCTTGGGCGGGCCCGTCCCCCGGGCGCATCAGGCGTCCGTCGACAAAGCTGCGACCAGGCTGTTCGGCCGCATGTCGGTCCAGTGCTCCTCAATGTGCCGAAGGCAGGCCGCGCGGTCGTCAGGCCCGAAGACACGGGTCCAGCCGGCTGGCACGTTCGCAAACCGGGGCCACAGCGAGTGCTGCCCCTCGTCGTTGACGAGCACCAGGAAGACGGCAGTCTCATCGTCGAACGGATTGGTCATGGGATGGCCTCTCTCTTTCGGTCGTCGTTCCGGAATTCCGCGCCAAGCAGCTCGGCCACCGTCGCCCTGGGGCGGGTGGCGATGGCGTCGAACAGGTCGGTCAACTCGTGCAGGAGAGCGTGGGCGGCACCTGGTTCCAGCGCGCCCAGCCGGTGGTCGAGGCGCAGGTGCAGCGCGCCGTCGACGGCGAACGCCACCAGGGTCAGCGGGTAGTGGGTGGCGTCCCGGCCCGTCACGGAGGAGACCCTGAGGCCGTGGGCGGGGCGCGAGAGGGCGGCCGGATCCAGGGGGTAGTTCTCGAACACCAGGTGGGTGTCGAACAGCTCTCTGCGCCCGACCGCGCGCTGGATCCCGCTCAGCCCGATGTGGTGGTGCGGCAGCAGCCGGGTCTGTTCATCCCGCAGCCGGCGCAGGGCCTCGCGCCCGGTCTCCGCGCCGTTGAAGCGCACGCGCACCGGCACCGCGTCGATGAACAGACCGATCATCGAACCCATCCCGGGTAGCTCCGGCTGGCGGCCCGAAACAGTCGCGCCGAACATGACGTCGCCGATGCCGAGACGACGGGCCAACAGCAGGCCCCAGGCGTACTGGACCACGGTGTTGAGCGTGACGCCGTCGCCGCCCAGGGCGCGCAGCGCTGCGGTGACGGCCTCGGACAGCACCGCGCTCAGGGAGGCCGCGGGCCTGTCACCGACGAGCACGGCTCCGGTCAGCCGCCGGGGCGGAGGGGCACCGTCGAGGGCGGCGCGCCACGCCGCGCTGGCGGCGGGCGCATCCCGGGACGCCAGGAGCGCAAGGTGGTCACGGTAGGCGGTGGCCCGGGGCAGCGCGTCCGGGTTGCCCCCGTGCGCGTAAAGGTCGAGCAGCTCCCCGACGAGGAGCGGCATGGACCAGCCATCGAGAATCAGGTGATGGTTGGTCAGGACGAGGCGGTGCTCGTCAGGGCCCCACTGGGCGAGGGTGAAGCGGAGCAGCGGCGGTTGGTCGGGAGTGAAGCGGCGAGCCATATCGGCCCGGTTGATCCGGTCGAAGACCTGCTTCCGGCGCTTCTCGGAGACGCCGGTGAGGTCGAGCAGCCGCCATCCCGGCGGGGCCGTGGCGGGGACGACCTGGACGGGGCGGCGCAGGCCGTGGTGGACGAACGCGGCGCCGAGGTGGGGATGGCGAGCCGTTAGAGCGGCGGTGGCGGCGCGCAGGGCGTCCCGGTTCAGGTCGCCTCGGAGCGTGAGGACGCACTGTGCCTGATAGACGTCGGGGGCGTCGGGGGCGTACAGAGCGTGAAAGAGCAGCCCCTCCTGGAGTGGAGTGAGCGGAAGAACGTCCGCCAGGCCGGGGTGAGCCTCCTCCAGCCGGTCGATCTCCTCCTGCGCGAGCTGGACGAGCGGCAAGTCGGAGGGTGTTCGGCCGCCGCCGCAGATTCGCGCGTGCAGGACGAGGGAGTCGAGGGCGGCGAACCACAGATCGATGAGGAGGCGGGCCTCGGCTTCGGTGAGCTGGCCGTCCGTCCAGGCCACCGTGGCGGTCAGCCGGGGGCCGTCGGGTCCGTCGGTCGTGAGCGCGTTGATGTCGAGGAGGTGTCCGCCCGGCCGGCCGGGGGCTCCGACGGTACGGGAGGAGGCCTGCTCCCCGGTGATGCTCCAGTCCGTGTCGGCGGCGGTGGCGAGGCGGCCCAGGTAGTTGAAGCCGACCTGCGGCGGCGTGCGGCCGTCGAGCGCGGACCGGGCCGCCGGGTCGAGGTGGCGCAGGACGCCGTAGCCGAGGCCCCGGTCGGGGATCGCGCGCAGTGTCTCCTTGACCTGCCGCAGTGCGCGGCCGAGGCCGGTCCCCGCGCTGCGCACGTCGGTCCAGGAGCAGCCGGTGGCGGGCAGCCGGACCGGGTAGAGGGCGGTCAGCCAGCCGACGGTCCTGGACAGGTCGGTGCCGGGGTGGTCGGGGCGGCCGTGCGACTCCAGGTCGACGAGCAGGCCGTCCGGGGCGGGCGGCCTGCCGCGGCGGCGGCGCCACTCCTCGACGGCGAGGGCCAGGCCGGTGAGGAGGACGGGTTCGATCCCGCAGTGGAAGGCGGCGCCGACCTCGGTGAGCAGCGGCGAGGTCCGGCCGGGCGGCAGGGTGGCGGTCAGGGCGGGCGTCGGCGAGGATGTTCCGCGAGCGCGGGGGGTGGAGCGGGTTTCGGCGAGGGGGCCGGGGACCGGGGCGGGGCGGGGGTCGGCGAGGGCGGGGTCCGTGCCCGTCAGTGCCTTCGTCCACAGGGGCAGTTCGGCCCGGCGCGTTCCCTCCGTTCCTTGGGCCCGTACCGTGCGGGCCCACTCCGGGAAGGTCACGGGCGGAGGGATGAGCTCGGGGGTCTCTCCGGCGGCGAGCGCCCGGTCAGCGGCGGCCAGGTCGGAGAGCAGGATCCGCCAGGAGACGCCGTCGACGGCCAGGTGGTGGACGACGAGCAGCAGCCGCCCGGTCGCATCGGGTCCCCGGTCGAGGAAGGCTGCGGAGAGCAGGTGTCCCTCCGTCGGGGCGAGCCGTCCGAGGGCCTCGTCCAGCGCGTCGGGGGGCAGCAGCGGCGGGGAGGTGGCGGGGGCGGGGAGGTGACGCACCCGGTCGTCGACGCGGATCTGTCCGGCCGGCCGGACGTCGAGCCGCCA